>JAKSJH010000108.1 GCA_024398315.1 Bacteroidales bacterium | reverse complement strand
CTTCTCTATGCTGAGGCGATCAATGAACTCGAAGGACCTGACGGACCGTCAAGCGCCGAAATGTTCAAGTACATTGACCTTGTCAGAGAAAGAGCTGGAATCCCGGGCGTAAAAGAAGCCTGGGACAACTACAGTGACTCACCTGGCTACTACACCACCCAGTACGGCATGCGTCAGATCATCCATCGCGAGAGGCTTATCGAACTTGCTTTTGAAGGACAGAGATTCTGGGATCTCAGAAGGTGGAAGGAAGCCCCGATGCAGTGGGAGGAGAATGTATGCGGATGGAATGTCAACAAACAGAGCGTAAAGGAGCAGTACTATACTTCAAGAGAACTGTTCAAGACGCCTTCATTCACTATCAAGGACTATTTCTGGCCTATCGCAAATGCTGACATCGAGCAGAATCCGAACCTGGTTCAGAACATAGGATGGTAACCTGTAAAAGAATTTGAGATGAAAACAAACGTAATAATGACCGCTGTCCTGGCTTCTGCCCTTGCTGTCCTTGCCTCTTGTCAGGAGGAAGGAAGGATCGATCAGGTGGATGATAGCGTACCTGCTCCGCAGGCAGTAACCGTCCAATCCATCATCAGCACGCCAGGAGGCGCAGTGATCAAATATTCGATTCCTGATGATGACAATCTCGCTGGAGTCAAGGTCGTATACGAGCGAAACGGCAATATCTGCGAGAACATGTCCTCCCGTTATGTCGACTCGCTTGTGGTAGAAGGTTTCGGTGATGTCAACGAACACCCGGTCACTGTGTACAGCGTTGGTGTGAACGGAAAGCTTTCCGCTGGGGAGGGCATAAAGATTACTCCGCTGATGCCTGCTGTCCGCACGGCAAAATTCGAACTATCCGAGACTTTCGGAGGAATCTCCGTGCTCCTTTCCAATAACGAAAGCCATTCCAATCTTTCTGCAGTCCTTCTCAGGGACACTCTGCTGACTGATGAGGGAAGGCCTGCTTCGGAAATTGATTGGGAGGAGTTCTACACATTCCATACATCCTCTGAGGAGATCCTTCTCTCCAGACGAGGCCTTGAGGCCAAGCCCGTAATCTACGGTGTCTATCTGAGAGACAGGTGGAACAATGTTTCCGACACTCTTTACAAGAAGCTTGAGCCTATCGAGGAGATCAAGCTTCCTACTCAGACATGGAAGAACCTCGCTCTCCCTACGGATTCATGGCAGCCAGCAGAAGGCCTTGCAAACTGGTATGACCTCTCCCATCTCTGGGATGGCAACTACCATGGTGACATGAACTGCTGGGCTTCTACGAACGGACCTCGCTCCATCTGGGTTACAATCGACCTTGGCTATACTGCCAAGCTGAGCCGTATGCAGATGTTCCATCGTGCCTATGAGGTCTACAGCGGAGGCGGCTGCCGTCATTTCCAGATCTGGGGAAGCGAAGATCCTAATCCGGACGGTTCGTGGGATGACACCTGGTTCCTGCTTGGTGATTTCCAGCCGTTCAAGCCTTCCGGTTATAATGAAGACGGTACTGTCGGCACAGTCACCGATGAAGACAGGGAATACTGGACAAACACCAATGAATTCGTCCTGGAGGCGAACGAAGCAGTACTGAATCCTTACCGTGAATTCAGGTATTTGAGGGTCAAGTTCATTGACACCTTCGCCAATTACGGTATCGAGGCGGACTACGAGATCAAGGCACAGTACGTCATTGGAGAAATCGTTCTCCATGGCCAGATGCCGAATCCGGATGAGAGAGATCAGTACTATGGTAATTGAAACCGATGATTAATATGAAAAAGTTATTTACGATAATAATTGCACTGGTTGCTCTGATTTGTGTTCCTTCATGTAAGGATCAGGATGAGATCTACAAGGATTTTGTTGTTCCGAACGGGTACAAGTACCCCCAGAAGGCAGATTCCCTCAAGGCTCTCAGCGGCTACAACAGACTCCTTGTCCAGTGGTACAAGCCTGTCGATCCGAGCGTGACCAGGGCGAAGCTGTTTTGGAACACAGGACTCGATTCGATGGAGGTGGATCTCAATTCATTCCCAACAGACACAATAAGGGTGTCTGTCGAGAATCTTGAGGAGAACACCTACACCATCACAGTGTACACTTATGACTCAAAGGGCAACAAGTCAGTGCCTGCTGAAGTCTCAGGTTCCGCTTACGGTCCATCGTTCGCCTCAAGCCTTGTGGAAAGGGAGATCACTAAAGCAGGCATGGTCACCAGCACTCTGGCCAGTTTCTCTTTCTCAAAGGCATCTTCCGAGCTCATCTATTCGGAACTGCGCTACCTCTCCACATCAGGTGAGTACAAGACCATCAGGATCATGCCGTCGACGACGTCTATCGAGATAGATGACTTCGACAACAGCGAACCATATTCCTTCCGTTCTGTCTTCCTTCCTAAGAAGGGTATCGACATCATCGAGAGGGACTGGTACTCAAATGCAGAGGCTCTTCCAGAGGATGTCATCGAACTGCCAAAGGCCCCTTGGACCCATCTGATCCTTCCAAGCGACACCTACAGTGCCTGGGGAGGTCTCTCGGATCTGTTCCAAGTCCGTAAGCTCTGGGACGGCAATCTTCGCAGCGACAACAACATCTGGGCTTCTCCGGAGGTCCCTAAGGACATGTGGTTCACAATCGACCTGGGCTACAGCGTAAGCCTCAGGAGGATGCAGATGTTCCATCGTTCCATCGAGGTCTATGCAGGAGATGCCATACGCCATTTCCAGATTTGGGGAAGCAACGATCCGAACCCGGACGGAAGCTGGGATGACTCATGGACTCTTCTTGGTGATTTCGAACCGTACAAGCCTTCCGGCTACAATGCAGATGGAACTGCCGGCACGGTCACCGCTGAAGACCTGGATTACTGGACAAACACCAACGAGTTCTTCTTCGATCCGGAGGTCACTCCTGATGCCTACAAGGAGGTCAGGTACATCAGAATGAGACTGCTTGATTCTTTCAAGTCTTTTGAACAAGGCACGGCAACAGCTTACTATGTCTTCGGCGAGCTCACTCTCCATGGCATGATGACCAACCTCGAGGAAAGGAACAAGTACTACCAGAACTAATCTCTATTTTCCGAAGGTAGAGGTCTGCAGTCTGTGATTTGCATACAGGAAAGATTGCGGATCTCTATCTTCGGATTATTTTATTTCATAACTTTGACATCTATGAGAATATTCATAAACATGCTTTTGTCATTATGCCTCTTCTGTGCGGTGAGTTTCTCCTGCAGCGGGCATGATGTCGTCGAAGAGCAGGAAGCACCTGTGCTTGAAGACATTTTTGTCAATACCACATCAGTTCAATTGTCAGTCGGCGGGACTGCTTCGATTTCGGCTGCGCCTCTTCCTTCCAAGGTGGGTGAGGTGGATTTCACCTGGCATTCGACCGATGAAAAAGTTGCAACGGTGTCGGACGGAGTGGTGAAAGCAGTAGGTGAAGGTGTCACTGATGTCATTGTCAGCGCTTTGGACATAAGCCGGTCTGTCCGGGTGGAGGTGTCTGCTCCGCTCAGGATCGAGGAGAAGGACAACGTCCTGTATGATTTTGTCTGCTCGGCCAAGGAGAAGGATCCGTCCATCCTTCTTGGAGATGCTGGATCATATTCATCAGACGGAATAAGCCTCTGTCCTGGTGGAGGCATGGCCAGGCTCGACCGTTTCTACGCAATCGCCAGACGTTCCGTGAAGTATGAGATCACTCCGTCCGCCGATGCCGTGATGGTTTTCCAGAGCAGCAGCGGTGACTTCACCGTCACTCTGGATGTTCCTGAAAAGAAGATTGTCATAGCGACCGCTCCTGTTGAAACGAAGGTCGTGGACTTTCTGAAGGGGAAGAGGGACTTTCAGGTCGAGATATTCCATGATTATCTTATTTCCGGAGTCAGAATCACTGACATGAAGTCCGGCAAGTCGGAGGAACTGTCGGTGAGCAATGACGGTCAGGGCGGTGTCGGCAAGGGCGCTCTTCAGGAGGGCTTTGCTGTCGGCATGCAGTGGGACCATTACTGCTTCGGTCTCAGTTCGGGCACGTCGGCTCTGGTCAGGAGAATCAAGGTCACTACGCCGGTCCGCAAGGTGAAGCTCATGATCTACGGGGATTCCATCACTCAGCCGGAGAACTATTTCCCTGCTGCGATGTTCAAGGATTCCTGGACGCAGAGAATCATTGCCGGAATGGGTGGAGATGCAATCTCATGCGGCAGAAGCGGAGGTGTCATTGACTGGGTCGCAGATTACATCCGTAACGAGCTGCCTTACATCAAGGCGGACTATGTCATGGTCACCATCGGCACCAATGGAGGCAACACGGAGCAGAATCTTTCCGCCCTGGTTGAATATATCCGCAGTCAGGATGCAATCCCTATCCTCAACAACATCCCGTCCAACGAGAGCGGGACTCAGGTTGAGGTGAACAAGGTGATTGCCAGGGTCAGGGAAAAGTACGGAATCAAAGGAGCCCTCTTCGATCTGGCGACATCCTTGAACGGAGACGGTCTCGAGGTGGACAAGTCCATGATGTTCTGGGAGGACTACTCTCCGGAATCAGTGTTCCATGGATGGCAGGTCTACCATCACCCGAACGACAAAGGCGGTGAGGCCATGTTCAAGAGGGCCTGTCAGGATGTTCCGGAACTATTCAAATAGATTTTCCAGAGACCGTTTTATCAAGACAACTGCAATATTCTTACAAAACAACAATAGTCATGACAAGAAAGAACATAATCTCAAATGCGGGTGCACTGTCGCTCGCATTGATCGCTTTCCTTTTCTTCTCGAACGACGCTGCGGCGAAGCGTCCTTTGTTCAAGAACGGGAAGTCTTCCTACACCATCGTCCTTCCTGCGGGCGCATCCGTGTCCGAGAAGACCGCAGCCAAGGAGCTGCAGAACTATATTCAGCAGATCAGCGGAGCGTCCATTCCGCTCAGTTCGATGGATGACCTTTCCGAAAAGGAGCTCAAGAAGAACAAGATCATCGTCGGCTGGTGCGGGGAATGCGGAGATCAGCAGCCTTCTGCAGAAGACGACAGCTTCACCGTCCGCAGCAGGAAATCCAACCTGTACATCTATGGTGGAAGCCAGAGGGGGACGATGTACGGAGCATATTCATTCCTCGAGAAGGAATTCGGAGTGAAGTGGTACACTCCGGAATGCACCGTGGTTCCTCAGAAGAGCGTGTACAAGCTCGACAGGCTCGACTACAGCGAGACTCCGGCGATAAAGTACCGCTTCGTGCAGTACCACGACGCCAACAGGGACGCTGCCTGGATGGCCCACAACAGGAACAATTCAGCCTGGGATGCCGAAGACAATGAATATGGCGGAATATCCGCCTACTGGAACGCCCACACCATGGGTCAGTTCATCCCGGCAGGCGACTATTTCGAGAAGCATCCTGAATATTTCGGAGTCCACGACGGCAAGCGCATCCCTTACGGCCAGCTCTGTCTGACCAATCCAGAGGTCCTGAAGATCTGCATCGAGAAAACGAAGAAGGCCATCAAGGACAACCCTCTCTACTGGGTCTACAGCGTGAGTCAGAACGACAACATGCTTCCTTGCGAGTGCGACGAATGCAAGGCTCTTGAGGAGAAGTACGGCGGCCACGCCGGCCTCATGGTCTGGTTCGTCAACCAGGTCGCGGATGCAATCAAGGACGAGTTCCCTGACAAGTACATCGGCACCTTCGCCTACCAGTACACCCGTCAGGCCCCGAAGGACATCGCTCCGAGGGACAATGTCGTGATCCGTCTCTGCAGCATCGAGTGCGACTTCTCCCATCCTATCTGCAGCAACGAAGCCAACAAGCCTTTCATGAAGGACATCGAGGACTGGTCAAAGATTGCTCCGCATCTTTTCATCTGGGATTATGTCGTCAATTTCAACCAGTATCTCGCCCCTTATCCGAACTTCCAGTCCCTTGCACAGAACATCAAGACATTCCAGGAGTACAATGCAATCGGAATCCAGGAGGAGGCCAACTACCAGAGCAACGGCGCTGCTTTCTCCGAGATGAAGTCCTGGGTGCTCTCCAAGCTTCTCTGGGATCCGGAGCAGGACACCGACACCCTTGTCAACGAGTTCATCAATGCCTACTACGGTCCGGCCGCCGGCAAGGTCCGCGAGTACTATGACCTCTGCCTCGGCCAGGTCAAGGATGACACCTTCATGGGATTCGCCTTCGACCACAACCATTCGATCTTCGACGACGAGTTCGTCGCCAAGTCTTTCGACGTGCTTCAGGAAGCCAAGAAGGAAGCAGCTGGGGATGAAGAATTTACCGACAGGGTAGACAGGGTCGTCGCCCAGGTTCTTTTCCTCAAGGTCATGAGGAACAAGGAAGCGGCCATCGCTGACGGAAGCCGTGACGAACTGATCAGGATCATGAAGAAGTTCGACATCCGCGCCCGTGAATGGCAGACCAAGGAAGCCTTCTTTGAATCAATCCAGTAGAAAACATTGTCCTTTCCGGACAAATGGTTATTTTTGCAGGTTGTAAACCTATTTAAAGAATATCAAATGACACAGGACGAACTTTTCAAGGTGCTTGTAGCGCATTGCAAGGAATACGGATTCATCTTCCCGTCCAGCGAAATCTACGATGGACTGGCTGCTGTCTATGACTACGGCCAGATGGGATCCGAACTCAAGAACAACATCAAGTCATACTGGTGGAACGCCATGACGAGGCTCAACGAGAACATCGTCGGCATCGATTCCTGCATATTCATGCACCCTAGGATCTGGGAGGCATCCGGCCATGTCGGAGCTTTCAACGATCCTCTCATCGACAACAAGGATTCCAAGAAGCGTTACCGCGCCGATGTCCTCATCGAGGACTATCTCGGAAAGATCGAGGAGAAGATCAACAAGGAGGTTGCGAAGGGCCGCAAGAAGTTCGGAGACAGCTTCAACGAGGAGCAGTTCCGCGCCACCAACCCTAACGTCCTGAGAGAAAAGGCAAAGTGGGACACCGTCCACGACAGGTACGTCGCCGCCGAGAAGGCCAATGACCTCGCCGAGTACAAGAACATCATCGTCGACTGCGGCATCGTCTGCCCTATCAGCGGTACCTGCAACTGGACCGACGTCCGTCAGTTCAACCTCATGTTCAGCACATCGATGGGCAGCACCTCCGAGGGCGCCAGCACCATCTACCTCCGTCCAGAGACCGCTCAGGGAATATTCGTAAACTACCTGAATGTGCAGAAGACCGGCCGCATGAAGCTTCCTTTCGGTATCGCCCAGATCGGAAAGGCCTTCAGGAACGAGATTGTCGCCCGTCAGTTCATATTCAGAATGAGGGAGTTCGAGCAGATGGAGATGCAGTTCTTCATCAAGCCGGGCACCGAGCTCGACTGGTTCGCGAAGTGGAAGGAGAACCGCATGAAGTGGCATGTCAACCTCGGCATGGGAGCAGAGAACTACCGCTTCCACGACCACGAGAAGCTCGCCCACTACGCCAACGCCGCAACCGACATCGAGTTCAACTTCCCGTTCGGATTCAAGGAACTTGAAGGCGTCCATTCCAGGACCGACTTCGACCTTGGCAACCACCAGAAGTTCTCCGGCAAGAAGATCCAGTACTTCGATCCTGAGACCAACGAGAGCTATGGTCCTTACGTCATCGAGACCTCCATCGGTGTCGACCGTATGGTTCTTGCCGTCCTCTCCCATGCCTACAAGGAAGAGACCCTTGAGAATGGTGAAAGCCGCGTTGTCCTCTCGATCCCGGCCCCTCTGGCACCGGTCAAGTGCGCCGTCATGCCTCTTCTCAAGAACAACGAAGAGCTTGTCGGTCTCGCACAGAAGATCATGGACGACCTCAAGTTCGATTTCAACTGCCAGTACGACGAGAAGGACTCCATCGGCAAGAGGTACCGCCGTCAGGACGCCATCGGTACTCCGTTCTGCGTCACGGTTGACCACGAATCCCTCACCGACGGTTGTGTGACCATCCGCGCGCGTGGCACCATGGAGCAGAAGAGAGTCGCCATCAGCGAGCTCCGTTCCATCATCGACAAGCAGGTCAACATGAACAACCTGCTCAGAAACCTCTAGCAATCAATTAGTTCTCAGATAGAGAAGGGGTGGTTCCGAGAGATTCGGGAACCACCCTTTCCTTTTATAAAAATGATAATATTCATAGTTTTTTCGTAATTTAGGGGTCATAATGATAATAAATGCAATGAAAAAGACATTATCCACCCTTATGCTGCTTGTCGTACTGACACTGTCAGCAGCCGCACAGGAAGTTAATCCTATCGCAACAATCTCACAGAACCCAGGCTGGTGCACCATCATCCACAGATGGGGTTTCATCGGGGATTCCCTCTGCAGCGGTGAGCATGAATATGTCCGTGCGGACGGAGGTACAGGCTACAATGATATCCTTGAATATTCATGGGGCCAGAGAATCTGCGCAGCATGCGGAACCAAGGGTGAGAACTACTGTCAGGGCGGAGAGACCGCAGCCGGCTGGATCGACCATTTCTGGGAGAACCCATGCAACAGGAACTCCGACATCGATGCCGAGATCAACCTT
>JAKSJH010000107.1 GCA_024398315.1 Bacteroidales bacterium | reverse complement strand
GCCGCCAACAGCGACCACTGGCCGCTTGCATGCAAGGGAGTGCCATGCATTCTGTTCGAGAATCAGGGCGGGGATTATTTCAAGGACTATCACACAGCGGACGACTGCAGGATGGAGCCCCGCACCTTCGAATCCATCAAGAAGATCGTCATGTCATTCATAGAGAAGCAGTCCCCCTCCTTGCACGAAGTAACCTTCAAGTGCAGCATAGTCAACGGTCAGCCCGGAGACTCCAGGCTGAGATGAACGTCAAGAAACGGACGAGAGACGAGTTTACTCGACGAACCTGATCTTGCCGGCGTCCCTCGGTCTGGCTTCAGGCTCCTCGTCAGGATAGCCGGCAGCTATGATGACCCTGAGTTTGTAACCCTCGCTGAATCCGAGCCTGTCAAGGAACGGCTTCGCCTCCGGGCAACCGTTCATCACCATCACAGGGCCACCCATGATGCAGGTTCCAATGCCCAGTGAATATGCTGCCAGACAGATGTTCTCGCTCATCAGGCCGACATTCTGCATCAGCATCCCGCTCTCATCGTCCGGGCAGGCTATGGCGAAGGCTGCCGTTGCATTCCGGAATGCGTTGCGGAATCTCGGATCATCGTCACCGACGAAAGACGGCATCTCCTTCTTCATCACCTCGGTGATTCCGTTGAAATAGTCCTCCGAATCGATTATGCGGACTTCCCAGTCCTGATGGTTCATCGCATTGGGAGCGTTGATTCCGCACAGTGCGATCTTCTCGAGGATCTCCCTGTCAACGGGAGTGTCTTTGTAGTGACGGATCGACCGTCTTGCCATGATGGCTTCGATTACAGGGTTTTCCATATTGACAGAATCGAGGTTTGTTTCTGACCTGCCGGAGCATCCGCAAAGGATGGCAGCTGCTGAAAGCAGGAACAGTGAAATTTGCTTTTTCATCGTATTGTGGTGTTCTTGAATGTCCAGTCAGCGGAGTCAGACTTCACCCGTGTTGAAGTCCTTCGCCATGATGTAGTCGTTCATGAAGTAGCCGTTGCCTATCGGGAAATCCCCGCTGCGGTCCTTCCTCATCCCTAGATGTTCGTAGAATCCGACCGAGGGGTTGCTGCGGTTGACGTTCAGTTCGATGGTGAAAGGTCCGCCGCCTGCCAGTTTTCCAATCTCTGAAACGACCGTGTCGAAAAGGCGCCTGCCGAGTCCGGTCTTATGATACTCCGGAAGAACATAGA
This sequence comes from Bacteroidales bacterium, assembly GCA_024398315.1. Classification (GTDB taxonomy): domain Bacteria; phylum Bacteroidota; class Bacteroidia; order Bacteroidales; family UBA932; genus Cryptobacteroides. The sequence continues at coordinate 7,426 of JAKSJH010000107.1, read as the reverse complement.
TCTTCTCAAGATGATAGACATTGTCCCTGTCGTGACGGAAAGAGACGTAACCGTGTCCGTCCTCTTCTACGAAGAAGCGGTCACCGCGTACAAGCATCTGGTCCATGAGGCTGCTTTCGGAGTACATCCAGTCCATCATCCATTCCAGCTGGTCCAGCGACAGGATGGTCCTGTAGGTTTCGGGGAAAACCACTGCGGCCATCTTTCTGATGAAAGGTATGTCTGTAACAGATGCTTCTCTGATCATAGTTCGTCTGATGCGTACAGGAAATCGGACAGCGGGGTGTCATATTCAAAATAATCTTCCTCGCTGAAGAAGCGGTCCAGTTCGATGCGGGCGTTTTCGACAGAGTCGGATGTGTGGACCACATTCTCCTGATGGCTCATGCAATAATCTCCTCTCAGGGTGCCAGGGAGCGCTTTCCTTCCGTTTGTCGAGCCGGTCATCTGTCTCACAACCTCCACAGCGTCAACACCTTCCAGACACATAAGAATCGACGGGGCGGCCATCATCGATTTCTCGATGATCGGATAGAATGGTTTGTCAACGAGGTGGGAGTAATGCTCGGCGCATTTCTCCTTCGTGAACCGGTACATCTTCAGGGCCACGATCTTGAGCCCTTTCTTCTCAAATCTTGAGATGATTCCGCCCGTTATGCCGCGCACGACAGAACAAGGCTTGAGGATAATTAAAGTTCGTTCCATATCTATTATGAATTTGGTCAGGGTCTGGACTTGAGAAGCGCTTTAACTCTAGGGGAAAGATAGAGTATCGTCGACATCGTGGAGAAGGCCATCATGGCGAATGCGAAGTCCATGACGCACACCACGGTGCTCAGCGAAACCACGCAGGAGACAAGTATGATGAAGAGATAGAGGTACTTGTACCATCCTCCCCTCTTCTCGCCGAAGAGGTAGGTGGCGCATTTCACACCATAGATTGAATATGAGAACATCGTCGAGAACGCAAAGAATGTCACGACGACCACCAGCATGTACTGTCCCCAGCCTGGAAGAAGGGTCTCGAAGGAATTCAGAGCTATGGAGAGTCCCTTCACTCCGTCGACATCGAAATTGCCCGCCATGAGGATAGGGATAGCTGTGAGTGTGCAGACAAGACCGGAATCGATTGCGGGGCCGAGCATGGCCACCAGACCCTCACGGACAGGATCGTTGTTTCTTGAAGAGCCGTGCATGAGGGATGCGGTTCCGACTCCAGCCTCGTTGACGTACATCGCCCTTCTGGCGCCGACGATCGCCGCTCCCGTGATTCCGCCGATTCCGGCCTTGAAATCGAAAGCAGAACGGACAATCTGCATGAACACCCCCGGAAGCCTGTCGGCATAGAGGACTATCACAATCAGGACCAGCAGGAAATAGAGACTGACCATGAACGGAACGATCCTGGTTGCCAGCGATGTGATCCTCTTGATGCCACCTAGGACGACCACAGTGACGAGCCCCGCCATGACGATGCCTATGATCAGCTTGAGGGTCAATGTGGTAGGAATCCCCATAGGTTCGGTGATGACAGTAGTGAGCGATTCTGTGAGCTGGTTGGCCTGCATGACACAGAAGCAGCCGACCATGCCGAAACAGGCGAAGAAGACAGCAAGGGGCTTCATCTTCGGACCTATTCCTTCCGTCATCACATACATCGGACCTCCGACAACTTCTCCTGCAGCATTACGTCCCCTGTACATGATCGCCAGAGTGCCTTCGAAGAATTTGGTGGCCATCCCGAACAGGGCGCTCACCCACATCCAGAACACTGCCCCCGGGCCTCCCATGCAGATTGCGATGGCGACGCCGGCGATGTTGCCCATGCCCACGGTCGAGCTGATGGTGGTCATCAGAGCCTGGAACGAGCTGATCTGCCCCTCGCCGTCCGACTTCCTCGCAAGAGCCCTCAGAGAAGCGCCCAGCCTGCGAAGAGGGATGGCTCCTGAATATATGAACAGGAACATTCCTCCTCCAATCAGAAGGATGAAGAGCGGGTAACCGCAGACGAAGTCACTTATTTGAGTGAATATCCGGCCCATCGCTGTGTCAGAGATCATAGGTGATTGTGGACCCTGCGGCATTCACGTCGAGAGTGACGGTGGCTCCCATCACGAGAGGGACGTTCTTCTTTCCATGTCCTGCCGGGAATCCGAAACATACCGGGATGCCAAGTTCCTTGGTGAACTGGGAGACAGCCGCATAGATGTCGGGATAGTTCATCTCCTCCCGGCATCCGCTCATGGTCCCCACTATTATGCCTTTTATGTTGCCGAGCCTGCCGTGAAGGGCGAGACTCCTGAAGAACCTGTCCATCAAGTGCATGCACTCGTCCACTTCTTCAATGAAGAGGATGGCGTCCTCCAGCTGAGAGGAATCGTACTTCGTGCCCAGTGTGGCCTGGTAGGTCACCATGTTGCCCCCGATCAGTATTCCTTCAGCCTTGCCTTCGACATCATATTCATTATGTTCAAGATGCATTGCCGGCACAGTCCCGAAGAGAAGGTCTCGGACGGCGAGACTGTACTCTGAAGGTTCCTTGCGGCAGCCGAAGGAAGTCACCATGTCGCCATGGATGGACATCACTCCGGCGAGCGTTGAGACAGAATGCAGAGTCGTTATGTCGCTGTAGCCGACAAGCCATTTCGGGTGTTCCGAATATGCCGCCATCGGCATCAGGTCAAGCAGCTGGATGGCTCCGTAGCCGCCTCTGGAGCATATTATCGCCTTTATGCTGTCATCCGCAAAAGCAGTCAGGAGGTCTTCCACCCTCTGCTCCGGGGTCCCAGCATAGAAATTGCGGACATGGTCCTTGTCGTCCTTTATCGGGTCTAGGCGTGCATGGTCGAAGACAACTGGCTCCAGGCCCCACGACTCTATCACTTTGATGCCTTTGTTGAATGCGGCCGTGTCCATCGGAGCGAACGACGGAGAAACGATGGCTACCTTGTCTCCGGTCTTGAGGAACGGAGGACGGATGATCGAAATCAGTGAAACGAGGACTATCAGCAGACGGCTCATCTTTCCTTGCAGTTGTTGAGTCCCGATGTCTTCTGGTCAAGGCCGACCGCCTTGTGGGATGCCTTGATCCACTTGGCGACCTCCTTCTTGTCTATCGTGCCGCAGACGCGTCCCTGAGTCCCTGCGGTAGTCTCCGCACAGAATAGAGAGTCCCAGAGAGCCTCCTCGACGGCTTCGATGGTGGCCATGAAGAGACCTGACATGTCATCGTTGTGCAGAAGTGCCGGCCTGTACTCCGGGGTTCCAGAGACAATCAGGTTCTCCGGACAGACCGAGAAGGCGACGGCGTAGTCTCCGCTTCCGTTTGCAGCGATTCCTCCGGTCTTGCCCAGGCCCATGATGGCCCTTTTGGCAATTCTTTCAAGATTGCGTGCGTCGACAGGAGCGTCGGTGGCAACGATGATCATGCATGAGCCGTTGACATCGGCCAGGATGTTGTCCTTGAAGAAATAGTTTTTCGTCAGCTGCCCTACTGGGACACCGTCGATCTCCAGGATTCCACCGTAGTTGGACTGGACGATGACTCCGACGGTGTAGCCTCCCATGGAAGCCGGCAGCACTCTGGATGAAGTTCCGATGCCGCCCTTGACACCGAATGCGATGGTACCGGTTCCGGCACCGACACAGCCTTCCTCGACAGGGCCGCTCGAAGCGGTCTCGATCGCCTTGACGACATCGTCCTTGGTGACGAACCTGGACCGTATGTCATTGAGGGTGCCGTCGTTGGTCTCCCCCACCAGAGCGTTGACAGAAAGGACGCCCTCGTTGCCAGGCTGCTTGAGGGTCCATTCGATGACGCCGCTGATGCCTTCTGCGACATTCAGGGTGTTGGTAAGGATGACAGGGGCCTCGATGTTGCCCAGTTCCATCACCTGCGTGCTTCCAGCAAGCTTTCCGTAGCCGTTTCCGACATAGACAGCGGCAGGGACCTTGTTGTTGAATATGTTACCGTCATGAGGAACAACAGCAGTCACGCCTGTGCACATGTCCTTGCCGTCCTTGAGGGTGACATGGCCTACCTTCACACCGGGAACGTCGGTTATGGCGTTCCACTGTCCGGTCTTCATCACGCCCGGACCTGAACCGCACCAGTCACGCATCCGCTTCTGCTGAGCGTAGGAAGTGTCGGACATTACGGCCAGAAGAGCCAGGACTGCTATTGTTACAACAGATTTTTTCATAAGCATCAACATTGGTTTGTTTACAAAGTTACCATTATTTTCGTTAAGTTCAGAAAAATATCCGTAACTTTGAAAGAATAAATCCGGTCATCCGACTGAACATACAAACGAAAATGGAAGACAGTTCAAAGTACTTGCATCCCGACAAGGAGACCTTGTCAAGACCCGAACTGGAAGCTCTGCAGCTGGAACGTCTCAAGCAGACGGTGAAGCACTGCATGAACTCTCCGTTCTACAAGAAGAAATTCGATGAGATGGGGCTCAGCCCCGATGACATAAAGTCGCTTGACGACGTGAGGAAGCTTCCGTTCACGACCAAGCAAGACCTCCGCGACACCTATCCGTTCGGACTGGCGAGCGTGCCTCTCCGCAAATGCATCAGACTGCATTCAAGCAGTGGAACCACCGGCAACCCTACAGTCATCCTCCACACTCAGAAAGACATTGACGAATGGGCGAACGCCGTGGCGAGATGCCTCTGGATGGTCGGTCTGAGACCTGACGACGTGTTCCAGAACTCCTCCGGCTACGGAATGTTCACCGGCGGCCTCGGATTCCAGTACGGAGCAGAGCGTCTCGGAGCCCTCACGGTTCCGGCTGCAGCAGGCAACTCCCTCCGCCAGATCAAGTTCATGAAGGATTTCGGAACGACAGCCCTCCACGCCGTACCGTCCTATGTCACCAGGTTGTACGAAGTGATGAAACAGGAAGGGGTCGACCCACGTACGGACACAAAACTCAAAGTCCTTGCAATCGGTGCCGAACCACATTCCGAAGCCCAGAGACAAAGGATTGAGGAGATGCTTGGGGTGAAGGCCTACAACTCATTTGGAATGAGCGAGATGTGTGGCCCTGGAGTAGGTTTCGAATGCGAGTACCAGAACGGTCTCCATTTCTGGGAGGACTACTACATCGTCGAAATCGTCGACCCTCAGACCCTTGAGCCGGTCCCTGACGGAGAGATCGGAGAACTTGTGCTCACCACTCTCAACCGTGAGGCGATGCCGCTTCTGCGCTACAGGACCAGGGATCTGACCAGAGTTCTCGGAAGGACATGCCCGTGCGGTCGCAACCATGTCAGGCTCGACAGGATGCGCGGACGTTCCGACGACATGATCGTCCTGCGCGGCGTCAACATATTCCCTATCCAGATCGAGATGATCCTTATGAAGTTCAAGGAGCTGGGCAACAACTACCTCATCACCCTCACCACCGATGACGACAACGACAACATGACCGTAGAAGTCGAGCTCGCAGGACTCTTCACCGATGATTATCCTAGCCTCAAGGCTCTGGAGAAGAACATCACAAGGGCTCTCAAGGACGAGATTCTCCTCACCCCGCACGTGAAGCTTGTACCTCAGGGTTCACTCCCTGTCTCGGAAGGCAAGGCAGTCAGAGTTGTAGACAAACGTAAAGTATATCAATAGTCATGACAGTCAAACAGATCAGCATTTTTATCGAAAACAAGAGCGGCACCATGCTGACCGTTCTTGAGACATTGAAGTCCGCAGGCATACAGATCATCGCATCTGCCGTAAGTGACACTGTCGACTATGGTATCTACAGGATCATCTGCAGCGACCCGGACAAGGCACTGGAGATTCTCCGCACCCGCGGCATCTCCGTAACCATCGCAGATGTCTTCGCCGTCGAGCTCGAGGACGTGCCGGGCAGGGCTGCTGACGCTGTCCAGACCATCGCCATGGCCGGGATCAACATCAACTACCTGTACTCGTTCCTCTTCAAGGGAAAGGGTATTCTCATATTCAGGACCAACGACACAGAAAAGACCATACAGACCATCAACGACGCTGGCTTGAGGCTTCTCACCCCGGAAAGTTTTCTGCTGAAAGAAGAATAGTTCGAGATAATCAACGACATAGCACCCAAAGATGAGTACATTGTTCGCAATCCTCAAGATGCTCGGCTGCCTGGGAATGTTCCTCTTCGGAATGTCCCTTATGAGCGGAGGCCTTCAGAAACTGGCCGGCAATTCACTTAGGAATTTCCTTGCGCAGATGACTTCCAACAAGTTCAAATGCGTGCTGACAGGTATCGTAGTTACAGCCCTCGTCCAGTCCTCGACAGCAACCACGCTCATGCTGGTCAGCTTCGTCAACGCCGGTCTGCTCGCTCTTGCTAACGCCATCGGTGTGATCATGGGCGCAAACATCGGGACCACAGTCACGGCCTGGATATTCGCTCTGTCCTTCGACGGTTCATTCAGCCTCGGGGCAATCGCCATTCCTCTGATGTTCTTCGCCTTCATATTCATGTCGGCCAAGAAGACAAAATGGAAGAACCTGGGCGAATTCCTGATGGGATTCGGTTTCCTGTTCCTCGGTCTCAGCACCTTGAAGGACACTGCCTATCCACTGCTGTCTAGCGGTGCCGTGCAGGAATTCCTCAAGCCTCTCACCAGTTTCGGCATGCTTTCCGTCATCCTGTTCATGGTGATCGGTGCTGTGATGACCCTGTGTCTCCAATCCTCCGCAGCGACAATGAGCCTTACCATGCTTCTTGTATCTGCAGGTGTCATCCCCTTCACCATCGCTGCAGCCATGGTGCTCGGTGAGAACATCGGAACCACAATCACCTCCAACATAGCGGCTTCCGTAGCGAATGTCTCCGCAAAGAGGACAGCGCGCGCCCACATGCTCTTCAACGTGTTCGGAGTCTTCTGGGTGCTCTGCCTCTTCCATCCGTTCCTCAAGCTGATCGGTTTGATCGTGGAGTCACTCGGTTTCGCCAATCCTGTCACAACCGACTTCAACACCAATCCGGACGCTCTTGCAGCCACTCTTCCCTACTGCGTGGCCACGCTCCATTCCCTGTTCAACATCATCAACACGATGATTCTCATCTGGTTCATCCCTATGATTGAGAAAATCGTAACTTTGATGGTCCCGTCACCAAAGGATTCTTCTGAAGTCTTCAGGCTCAAGTACATCGGCAGCGGTATGCTTGACACCGCAGAACTTTCTCTCGACGAGGCCAGCAAGGAGATTATCCACTACGGACAGATCTGCACCAAGGGATTCGGCTATGTCAAGGCCGCTCTCAACGAAAAGAACGAGGAGAAACTCACAGAACTCATCGACAAGCTCGTCAAGTACGAGGAGATCACCGACAACATCGAGTTCGAAATCGCCAGCTACCTGCGAGAGGTCTCAAGAGGCAAGATCAGCGGTGAGTCCGCCGAAAGGATCAAGAGGATGTAC
>JAKSJH010000106.1 GCA_024398315.1 Bacteroidales bacterium | reverse complement strand
ATTCAGACCAAAAAGATTCATAAGAAATAAAGTTAATCATTTCAAAACAGCTTCTCAGAAGGAGGCGGCGACTTCCGCGCAGGTGGCGGCGTCAGAAGTGTAGGCGTCCGCTCCGACCTTCTCTGCGAAAGCGGCGGAGACAGGTGCGCCACCGACCATCACCTTGACAGAGTCCCTCAGTCCGGAGGCCTTCAGGGCTTCCACTACAGAAGCCATCCGCTCCATGGTGGTGGTGAGGAGGGCGCTCAGGCAGACAATCTTGCAGTTGCGCTCCCTGACTGCCTCGACGAACTTCTGATCAGGAACGTCGACACCGAGATCGATGACCTCGAAGCCCTTGCCTTCCAGCATCATCCGGCAGAGATTCTTGCCGATGTCGTGGAGGTCGCCCTGGACGGTTCCTATGCATACACAGCCTCTTGACTTGGTCTCTTCTCCGGTGAGGAGAGGCTTGAGGCAGCTGGTGCCCATGTTCATCGCCCTGGCGGCAAGAAGGACCTCCGGGATGAACACCTCGTTCTTCTTGAAACGCTCGCCTATGACCTCCATGCCCGGCATGAGACCTTCCTTGAGGATTGTCTGGGCAGGAATCCCCTCAGAGATCGCCTGATTGACAAGGTTGACGACTTCGGCAGCCCTGCCCTTCTGGACTTTGAGACCTATTTCATTTAGTTCCATATCTTGTTGATTGAATAGTCTACAATATGTCAGCTCCGCACTGCTTCATGACCTCATGGAGCCTGCTGATGTAATACCTGTAATTCTCAAGGGAAGCGGAAGGCGGGACCTGATGGTCGGCTCCGACGATGTAGCCGCCCTGACGGACTATAGGAAGAATCCTGTCGAACTCCTTGTCGATCGCCTCCTTTCCCTCGGCGATCATCAGCTTGTTGTAGCCTCCGATGATCTTGAGTTCCGGGAAACGCTCCCTGACCTTGACGATGTCCATCCCGGCATTGACATCCATAGGGAGGAATCCGTCGACACCGGCCTTGAGGAAATTCGGGATCATCATCATGAAGTCGCCGTCAGTGTCAACGAATATGTTGCCGACTCCATGTTCCCTGATCACAGGGAAAAGGCGCTGGTAGTATGCTCCGACGAACTCGTCGAACATGTCCCCGGAGATCATCGGGCCGTCCTTGCCGCTGAGGTCCTCCATCATGTAGACGAGGTCAGGATGGCAGGCGTCAAGCACCTTCGGGAGGTAACGTGTGTAGACTGAGAGGACATATTCGCAGATGTCGTGGAGAAGTTCAGGCTCGTCATAGAAGGCGAACATGTGCTTCTCGATGCCGAGAAGCTCGCGAGGGATCCAGAAGAAGCCTTCAAGGTTGAGACGGATGGAATAGTCGCCTCTCTGATGGGCCTCCTCAAGAGGTGCATAGGCGGCCTTGATCTTCTCATCGGTGAAATGCTTCTCCAGTTCGGCCTCGGCATGCTCCTTCATCTTGTTCCAGTCGTCCCAGCCTGAGATGATCGGCTTGTACTCGATCTCGATCTCGCTGTCGATCCTGCGGATGTTCTGCCTGCCGAAAATGTCCTGTTTGATGACATGCTCGGGAGTCTCCTCGATAATCACTTCCTCGAATCTTCTGAAAGGAAGGACGAAATGCACCCTCCTTACCGGATCGAAGCCAAGGTAGTCCTCGTACGCCATGACACCCTCTCCCCAACTGACAGGGAGATACTTCTCGGGATTGTCGTTCTCGCCCTTTCCGACGATGTCGTTGGTGATGTCCTTCGCACCGTCAGCTATTTCAGCAGGCATGCCTTCTTTCTTGAAACGCTGGCAGGCCAGCACCCAAGGGTAGAATGTCTCTTCAACGGCGCCCCTGTCCGGTTTTCCGAAATCAAGAGTGAGGCGTTCTCTTTCGCGGTTCGTCATAAGAATGAAATATTACTATTCAGTCACTTCGTGGAAAATCTGATCCCAGCTGTCGATGCCGATGACAGGAAGGTACTGGTCGAAGACTGCGTCCTCGTTCTCAGTGCCGGCCGCCTCCCACATGTACCAGACCGGTTTGCGCTGGAGTGCAGGGACATCACCCTCGTCGAAGGTGTGGAGACCGATTCTGAGGCCGAACTCCCATTTGCCGTCAGCCCAGCCGTGCCACTGCATGGCGTCGATACCTTCGAGAGCAGCGACCTTCTTCCATGCCCAGGCACCACCAGCGGCCTGGAGGGCCATGTCTTCCTCTGAATATGAAGGCGAATTGGTACCCTGCTCCGAAAGGAAGAGGACACGCTTGGCGCCCTGGTAGAAATGCTCCGGCTGGAGGATCCAGTCATTGAGGACCTCGAGGTTGTAGAATGTGATGTAGTCTGAATTGCGGCTGAAAGTGCTGCGCTCGACATCGTCGATCCAGAACTTAGGCTTGCTGAGATCCTGAGGATAAGGATGATAGGCGACGCCCCAGCGGAAATCGCCTTCCTTGGCGCAATAGTCAAGGGTCCTGTCGAGGAAGCTCTTTGGAGCGAAGCCCGGCTTGTCACCGTTGACCCAGTTGTGGGTGAAAGAGTGAAGGACTGAAGCGTTCTGGTCGTACTGACGGACGATGTTGTAGACGATTCTGGTGCTCTTCATCAGACGGTCGAAGAAGCGGGCCTCAGGCTGCTCGCCCATGTTGGTCCACTCATGACCCATGTCGACTTCGTTGTGCATGATCCAATGGGAGATCCTGCCGTGCTCACCGGAAGTGTAGCGCTCGGCAAGATATTCAATGACAGCCGCATAGACATTGAAAGCCTCGGCGGAGGTCAGGTTTGGCATGGTGTAGAAGCCGCCGGCGTTCTCAGGATCCCTGTAGACGGACTCGTTAGGACAAAGAAGGATGGCAGAGACAACGACTCCCTGGTCCTGAATAGAAGTGAGGACCTTCTCCATACCATCCGCACCTTTTCCAACCTTGAAATTCTTTCCACCATAAGTAAAATCGCTTCCCTCCTCGCCGGAGATGACACGGTCGAGCCAGATGTTCTGGGTGATGCTTGCGATGCCGAGATCCTTGATCTCCTGGATGTACATGTCACCGCTTCCGGCGGCGAATCCCTTCTTGGTCTTCAAAGGAAGAGCCTCAGGAGAAGCCTTCGGAGCCACTTCGTCAGCATAGCGGGCGTAGGAATCAAGAGTCTGGTTCCCACCGTCGACCTTGACTATGGCCCATTTCGAGAAGACCCTGTCATAGTCGATTCCCTCTCTGTCGAGGGCCATACGGTCCATCTTGGTCTTGAACCATTTGAAGCGGAGCTTCTTTGAATATGGGAATGTCTCCAGTTCCGTGATGTCCTGCCAAGGAGTGATGTCGGCAAGGAGATACTTCCCCCATTTCGCGCACTTTCCCTTGATGATGACCTTGTCGGATGTGACCTTCACGGACTTCACAACAGACTGGAAATCCGATGACAGATAATTGTCGATGTTGGCCGCAACCGCTTCCCTCTCCTCCATTGTGAGGACCTGGGCGGAAGCGCAGACCGATGCTGACAGCGCCACGACTGCAACGGCAAGGATATACTTGGATATTCTTTTCATTGTATTGTTGGATTAGTTGTTAGAATTCATGCATGATGGAATCCCAGTCGGATATTCCTATGACACTGAGATACGGAGCGAAGACCTCGTCCTCTTCCGGTGTGCCTCCGGCCTTCCATACGTACCAGACCGGTTTCGGATCAAGTCCCTTGAATCCGTCGGCGTCGAAAGCGCGCAGACCGATCCTCAGTCCGAACTCTGCCTTGTTGTCAGCCCAGTTGTGCCATTGAATCGCATCGATTCCGTCGAGTTTCGCGACCTTCTTCCATGCCCAGGCGCCTCCGGCAGCCTGCTTTGCGAGATCGGATGAACTGTAGGAAGGCGAATTGGTGCCCTGCTCGGAAAGGAAGAGGATCCTCTTCTTCCCATTGTACAAGTTCTCCTTCTGGTAAATCCACTTGTTGATGACCTCAAGATTCTTGAAGGTGATGTACTTCGTGTCCATCGACCAGGTCGACTGGGTGTCATTGTTCCAGAACTCAGGTCTGGTAAGATCCTGGGCATAAGGATGATAGGCTACACCCCAGCGGAAGTCGCCCTCGGCATTGGAATATTCGACGGTTTTCTCCAGCATTTCCTTAGGCTTGTACTCTCCGTCGGCATTGGTCCAGTTGTGGGTGTAGGATCCGAGGATGGAGGCGTTCTGGTCGTACTGACGCACGATGTTGTAGCAGATTCGCATGGACTTGATGTAGCGGTCCAGGTAGCGGAGCATAGGCTGTTCGCCCATGTTTGTCCAATCCTTGCCCATGTCGACCTCGTTGTGCATGATCCAGTGCGAGATCCTGCCGTGGCCGGAGCCGTTGTATCGGGATGCCATGTAGTCCAGAGATGCCGCATAGACTGAGAAGGCCTCCGCAGTGGTCATGTTCGGCATTGAGTAGTAGCCTCCAGTACACTCCGGGTCCTTGAACTTGCCCTCTGCCTGGCAGAGGATGATGGCGCTCACAACAGTGCCCATCGGCTCGACATTCTTGAGGACGTTGTCGACATAGTCGCTGGAAGATCCTTTTCCATAGGACCTCCCACCGTAGACGAAGTTCGCCCCATTGTCGGTGAGCATGTTGTCAAGCAGCACGTTCATCGTGATGCTGCCGCAGTCCATCTCTTTGATGTCGCTGAAATAAAGTCCGTGGTCTCCGGCACCGAATCCCTTCTTGTTACGAAGAGGCAGCGCTTCCGGTGAAGACTTGGCGGCGACGTCGTCGGCGTACCTTGCGTGCGAATCCAGAATCTGGGTCTCACCGTCGACCTTGACGACCGCCCACTTGGAGAAAACCCTGTCGTAAGTGATGCCCTCGCGGTTCCTGACGGTTCTCGGAAGCCTGATGGAGAAAGACCTGTCTGAAATCTCCTCGGTGTAAGGGAAGGTCTCCATCTCTGTGATGTCCTGCCAAGGCGTGACATCGGCAAGAATGTACTCCCCTTCCGACCCGCACTTGCCTTCGATGATGACTTCAGTCTCAGTAACAGTCACATTGGTGACAGCGGAAGGATAGTCTGCAGCAAGATATTCATTGAGGTTCTCAGCCATCTGCTTCTTGGCATTCTCATTTGCGACAGCGTCATCGTATGCCTGCTGTTCTTCGGCAGTCCTCGGACGGAGAATGATGTTGCGGATGTAGAAGACAGGACCGGCATCGTTGCCAGGATCGAAACGGAAGTTGTCACCTTTCATTCCCCATCCGAGTTCCCTGAAATCAGCGACATCAGCAGAGAAAGTCTTGTAATCGGAAGACTTGACCAGACTGCCGTACTTCCTTGAACAGCTTTCAGAAGCCATCCCTCCCTGGGCATAGAAAATCTGGAAATCACTGACAGATTCGGTGATCTTGTATTCGAACTCGATGACCTGATACTTTTCAGCCAGGTCATCAGCAAGCTTGGTAGTATAGAAGTACGGATCACCGGCGTCACACGTCACCTTGTAGGAATATGTGCCAGCCTTTGACAGTCCGACAGCATGGGATCCTTCAGAGACCAGTTCCAGTCTGATGCAGTCCTTTGGAACAACGGGTTCATCAGGATTGACAGGGTTGACCGGATCCGGTTTGACCGGTTTGTCCGGAACCACCTCATCAGGCTTGCAAGAGCAGATGGCCATCATGATGACGGCCATCGAAGCGAGCATTCTGTGAGAACACTTCATTTATGAATATGTTATTCAGTCGTGTAGACGAAATTGAACCTTCCACCAGGAGCGGTGTCACCATTGACATAGAAGTCCATGATGTTGCCGTCCTCCTGCATGTTGTCGTTCCACTTGAACTCAATGTCGACAGGACCGTCGGAGAGACCGAGATCCTTCCTAGGAATGCGGATGACGAGCTTGTTCCCCTTGGTGAAGTACTTGACTTTGGCTGCGGTCTCCCACTGCCAGATGTTCTGGTCATTCTTTTCGAGGAATGCCTTGCCCTTAGGGTTGATACGGTTGACTACGAAGTCATAGCCGTTCCAACCGGTGGCCTTGTCGCGGTCGACATCGATGAAGAGCTGCATCCAGTGGCTGCCTGTCTTAGGAGTGAGATCCTCATTGGTTTCCACATAGAACCAGACATATTCATCATCCCTGGCGACCTTCGCCCCGACGATGTCGTTACGTCCGCTTTCGTTGACGTAGTACTGGTCGTAGCGGCCCTTGCAGTCGCGGTGTCCGGTGTTGCCCTTGTAGGTCGCGAAATAAGGTCCGACATCGTCCCAGTCCTGGAACTTCTTGATCTTTATCGACTTCGCAGCGGTAACAGGCTCAGCCGGGGTCATGCCCTTGAACTTGCGGACGCGGTCCACCAGCTGGAGATAGTAGACGTCTCCCTTGTCACCCCATCCCTTGTTCGGCTCTATGTCGCGGCTGTGGGCCCAGTCGAACTGGTCGACGAAGGAGAACGGATCTCCGTTCCAGCTGTCCTCAGGAAGCCATATTCCTGCGATGTATTCATTCCATCCGGTGATGAAGACGAGTTCCGGGTCAAGTTCATAGGCCCTGTCCCACTGCTCGGAGAAGTTCCAGCCGTAAAGGTAGCCGTCAGGACGAGGGTCGAAGCCGTTCCTGACAGAGAAATGACGGCCATAGGAATCCTTGACGTTGAAAGCGCCGCAGTGGCCCTTTCTGTCCGGGCTGGTGTTCTGAGCGATACCAACGGTAACTTCCTCGTACTTGACATTGCCGTCAGCGTCCTTTGACTCGACATAGCCGTGCTGAGGGTAGTTCTCAAGCCATCCCCACATGTCGTTGCGGCCCTTCCACGGTCCGTTGACATAGTCAGGCTGACCTGGACGGAAGGTGAAGAAATCAGCGATCTCCTTGGACTCCTCGCTGTCGTCAAGCATCTCAGGATAAGCCATGATGCAAGGCTTGCCCTTCCAGATGAACCAGAGGTTCTCGTAGCGGCCCGGCTTGTAGAGGTCGTTGTAGAGCTGGTGAAGGGAGACGTTGGTGGCCTTGTTCTTGAAGAGATTGAGCATGAAGGCTATCTTCGGCACCTTGACTCCGTCCTTCTGAGCCTGGTCCCATGTCTCGAGAAGAGCCTCGTAGGAATCCTTGAAAGTGTTGCTGCCATTTGTGCAGTCGAAGAACACAGCGTCGACTCCGGCATCGGCAAGCATTTCCGCATGTTTGCGGAGGACCCACTTGTCTATTGTGGTGTAGTAGCCCAGAAGAGGCTGCTCCCAGAAGAAGAAGCCTGGCTTCCTGTCACCCCATGCAGGATGGTTGTAGTCCTTCATAGCCTCAGGATACTGCCTGACGATCTCGGAGATGTTCTTTACAGGGTAGTCGTTCGGCTCGTTGCCCTGATGCCAGGTCCAGTAGAAGATTGCAACGAACTTGTCGTCCTTCTTGCCAGGGGCGTCGTCATAGGAACGGACCTTGCGGCCCAGAGCGTCCGTAGCGGCCCAGGAGTCGCTGTTGACGGCCTGTCCGAAGAGAGGGCTAGCTGCGAGCAGACATGCTGCGAGCAGAGAAGTGGAGAAATACTTGCTCATAGAATATGTGGATTAATAATTATCAGCACAAAAATAGCCGTAGCTTGCAGAGCAGCCGAAACTGATGCAAACTACGGCAAGTTACAAAATATGTTTGAATATTCAATTACATATTCTTCACATATTCAAGCGCGTCAACTACTTGTTCCAGATGAAGCGGTAGTTGAACCTGCGGTTAGGAGCAGTGTCTCCATGGATGCAGAGGGAGATTGGGTCAGCAAGCTCAGAAGGGTTGTCAGACCACTTGAAATCGAAGGTTGCGGAATCGCCGCTCACGCCGAGGATGTCCTTGGCGACAGAGAGCTCCATCTGGTTTCCTTCGACTGCATAGGTGTACTGTCCTGCAGAGACCCACTCACCGTTCTCGTACTTGAGGACCTCTCCGACGTTCTTGTTGAGAAGGACATCATAGCCGTACCAGCCTGTTGATGAATCCTGGTCGGTGTCGACGAGGAGAAGCATCCAGTTGCTGTCTGTGCTTGGAGTGATCGCTTCGGCGGTCTGAACGTAGAATGAGACATTCTCCTTGCCGACAGCGACCTTGGAAACGAGGATGTCGTTTCTTCCGGAATTGTCGACATAGTGGATGTTGGCGTAGCCGTAGTCATCACGGTGCATCGTGTCGCCCTTGGTGTCACGGTACTCCACCTTGACCTTCTTCCAGTCACCGAACTTGCCGTCGACCTTGACGTTGCAGACACCGCTGTTCTCAGGAATCGGACGGATTCCCTTGTAACGACGGATGTTCTGTGCCATCTGCATGTAGAAGTTGTCAGTGTAGCCACCCTTCATAGGAGAGATCGTACGGTTGAATTCTGCATTGTACTGGTCGACGAACATAAACGGATTCTCCCTGCCGAGCCAGCCGATTTTGCCGTCATACTTGCCGGCGCTCCACTCGTTCCAGTCGTTGAGATAGACTAACTCAGGATCGGATGCGAGAGCGTCGTCCCAGCGCTCCTGGAAATATATACCGTAGCCGGTAGGATCAGCGTCCTTCTTTCCGAGCCAAGGAACGTAAGCGGAATCAGGCATGTCGTACTGGTTGAGAGCAGGCTGGCCGAACTCCTTGCTCCATGACTTGCCGACACCCATAGGGACATCGGTCATGGTGACAGGATGCTGGGCAGGTGTGACTGCAGCTTCCTCTACCTTACCGTTGTGCTTTGAGCAGAGCTCGTCAGGAGACATGCTCTTGATTCTCTCGTCAGCCATGCTGTAGCCGAAGCTCCAG
>JAKSJH010000105.1 GCA_024398315.1 Bacteroidales bacterium | reverse complement strand
AAGCTTAAGCCAGCCGAGGGTATTCTTGAAGGTAAGATTGTTGTCGTCGCTTGCGGCTACCATCTGGTTTGAATATCCGTATGCGCCGTTCTTGTCGGCAGTCACGACAGTCTCTCCGTCAGGCTGGAAGGTGAAGGTTTTTGAACTGGCGTTAAAACCGTAGTAATCTCCGTAAGCCGCATAGTTCTTGTCAGGAGTGCCGTACACCTTGCCCTTTTCCGTATATTCGGAGACATAGGAGAACTTGCCGGTGGCTGCGTCGGTGCAGGAATATTTGAGCGGGTATCCGTCAGTGACATCCTTGCGGATGACATAGATGACGTCACCGAGCTCCCAGTAGTGGCTGTACTCCTTGTTGGAAGAGTCGTATGTGAATCCGGCCTTGGTGTCCTGACCTTCGAAACTTGCGTAGAAGACGGGAGCGTCAATAACTGTCTCCTGCTGCTCGGTTCCGCTCAGAACATTGTCCTCTTTCTGGCAGGATGCAAACGTGATGGCGGCAAGTGCCGCAAGAATGAATAAATACTTCTTCATTGTCCTTTCCTCCATCATTTACCAGCTGATTTCATCCTCCTCACCGGATTTTTCAATACTGTTAGTATAACTGCCTTCGAGGATAACCCGTGTCATGCTGACATTGATGATCTTGACTTTTGGCGAAAGGTACCTTCCGCTGTTTTCTCTGATTTCCATATGATTGAATGCTGTTGTTATGAATTTTACAAATATCCGGATTATTCTGTCACAAAACACCACCCGTTAGGGTAGAATTGCTTCCAAAGCGGGTGATGTACTGCCTCCAATGGACATCTACCTCTTAAGAAGCTGTTTTGAAATGGTAAACTTAATTTCTTATGAATCTATTTTAAGTGTTTGAAATATATTTAATAAAACTAAAATGTTATAGTATATAACAAAAATGTTATCAAACAATTCGGCCATTATGCTCATTGTCCTGGATTCTTCAGGAATGGATAGAATTCGCTATATTTGAAGAAACAAAATCAACAGCATGGACATTGTTTCAGTGGAGAATATACATTCACGCCTGCATATCCGTCAGGCATGTCCGGAAGATGTCCCTTTCGTGGCCCAGTGCGTGCTCGCCGCCGTGGACCTGTGCGATTTCAGGAGCGAATCCGTAGAGAAGTCAATCGCAGAAAAGGTCTGCGGACGGGACGACACTTTATATTCATACCTCAATGCAAGAATTGCGACTCTTGACGGGAAACCGATAGGATGCTCTCTTTCCTATGATGGAGCCATATATCCGGAAGCACGTCCCCGCACTTTCAGATTCTTTGAACGGGAAGGGCGCCCGATGGTGGTCACTTCTCCCGAGACAGGTCCCGGTGAGTATTACCTTGATTCAATGGCCGTAGTCCCTGAATACAGGGGCCTGGGCATCGGACATCTGCTGATGGACGATGCCGTCTCCATTGCCCTTTCCCGGGGATTCTCCAAGGTGACTCTGCTCGTCTCATGTTCAAAGCCGCGGCTTCAGGAATATTATGCAGTCAAAGGATTTGTCCCCGACTGCGAAATGGACGCATTCGGGGACCGCTATCTCAAGATGTACCTTAATCTGCCTGGGCCTTCTTCCGCATCATTGCGGGCATGACGCTTCCACTACAGGTTTTTGGCCGGGTACAGCTCGTCCCACCAGGAACTGTCTTCCTTGAGGTACTTGGCGAACCAGGCCGACATTGTCCGGAGCCACTGACGGTTCTTGTCGAACTCGAGGATGTGGTGGTTCTCCCCGTCGACTACAACGAAGGCTGTGTCCTGTCCGAGCAGCTTCAGGGCCGTGAACATCTGTATGCTTTCTCCAATCGGCACGTTGGTGTCTGCCGAGCCGTGGACGAACAGGAGCGGTGTGTGGATCTTGTCAGCGTTGTAGAGAGGACTCCTGTCAACATAGAGGTCCTTCCTGTTCCAAGGGTAGCTGTCCGCCATGCTGGTCTGTGAATATGAGTACCCCCAGTAGCCTTCACCCCAGTAACTGGTGTGGGAGGATATTCCCGCATGGGATATTCCAGTGGCGAACATGTCGGTCTTCGTAAGGAGAAGCTGGGTCATGAAACCTCCGTAGGAAGCGCTGAAGCAGCCTATGTGGGACTTGTCGACGAACTGGTTGTCTGCGCAGAAATGTTCCGTGCACTCGATGATGTCCTCAGCCACGCCCTCACCAGCGGTGTTGACGTGCCTTGAGGCGAATTCCTGGCCGAAGCCGGACGCTCCGCTGGGGTTGACGACCAGGAACACATAGCCCTGGGCGGCGTAGAGCTGCGGGGAATATGCTCCGATGCAATACCTTGTGGTAGGGGAGCAGCCGCCGTAGTAGAAGACTATCATAGGGTACTTCCTGCTGCTGTCGAAATCAGGCGGAAGCACGTAGTAGGCCGTGATCTCGTCTCCTCTTGAGGATGTGAACGAATATGATCCTCCTTCTCCCAGCCTGACTCCGTCGAGCCTTGAAGGATTGAAGTCACGTACCATCTTCTCCTTGCCTTTTTTCGTGTCAATCTGATAGACTCTCCTGAAATTCGAAAGACTCTCTCCGTACCAGACAAGTACAGGAGCGTTGTCCGCCATGCTGAACCTCATCACGTTCTCCTCGGAGGAGGTCACTTTCTCCGCCTTTGAGGTGGTAGGGTCGATTCTGTAGAGGGAAGACTTGTCCCCGTCTTCAGTGACCATATAGATCCTGTCGTCGGTACGGCTCCATTCCCAGGACTGCGGGCTCGGGTCAAAGTCCTTTGTCAGAGGAGTTATTTCCTTGGATGCCAGGTCTATGATGTAGAGCTGGTACTCATATTCATTGGGGTATCTGTCCTCTGGAAGCGTGCATCCTATCCTGTTGAAGGCCTCTGCGGAACCCATGGCCATGACCTTGTCGGCGGCAGGGGAGTACCGGACGCTTCCCACGAAACCATCGTTTTCAAAGACCGGGGTCACAGCGAGTGTCTTCATGTCCATCTCGTAGCAGGACACCTTGCTCGTAGGGCGCGGACCGAATTCGTCCTTGTAGGTGTTGAAGAGAATCTTTCCGCCGTCCCGGCTGATGTCGGCGAGATACGCGTTGTGGTAGCCGAAGGTGAGCGGCTGGACCATGCCGGTCCTGATGTCATACTTTGCCAGAGAATTCCTGTCCCTGTAGCCTGGCTGACGGTCTTCCGGGTTGACCACCTGGTGGACGGAACCTTCCTTCGGTCCTTCTGTCTCGATGTTTAGGATGAGATAGCTTTCATCCGGGGACAATGTGTAGGAATGTTCCGGAAGTTCGGCGCAGATGGTCCTTTCTGCCATAGTGAGAGGATTGAACGCTACGAGGCTCCTGCCTGAGGCTGCAGTCTTTTCGTAGCACAGTTCATCACTACCGGACAGCCAGCTGACACGTTTGTCTGTTGTGAATATGGTCCTGGAGTCCGCAACGTTGATGATTTCGGTCCACCCGCTGCTCTTTCCCTTGCTGTCCTTCATCGAGTGGCTCACAGTCATCAGCTTTCCGGAAGGGGAGACGTCAACGCCGGAGCAGCTTTCTCCGATCGTGTTGATGTCGAGAGAGAACAGACGGCTCCCGCCTTCTGCAATCCTTGCATCACCTTTCTCGACGGCTACTGAAACCGCCGGCCTGGTGTTTTCCGGGGTGTCCATGTAGCGGACAATCACTTCGTGGGTTCCGGGTTCAAGAGAGAAAGACTTGTCAGAGACAGCCTTGCCGTCTATGAACAGCTTGCTTGTCTCAAGTCCTTCGAGGACGAAGGTGCCTTTGGAAAAGCTTCTGTTCTCCAGACGGAAGCCCGCTGTCCTGACCTCATCCTTTCCGGCAGCCTGAAGTCCTGCGGCCTGGACGGCGTCTTCCAGCATGGACGGAAGTGCCGGTGAGTCAAGAACAGTCTTCTCTGAATATTTCTTCCCGGCGTTGTCGACGGTGTCAATGACCTAAGGGACCTTGACACCTATCGGTCCCGTTACACGGAAACTCTTGACTTTCAGTGTGTCAGCGGAGTGACCCGCCATTGCGTTCGCGGCCATGGTGATGAGGGCCAGGCCGATTCTCATTCCTTTGTGTTCCATGATGAGGGGACTATTTGTTGAAATATTCAAGGACTGATCCGATGATCAGCGTGAAGTCCTGGTTGTCTTTGATTGTCTCGAGAGGCAGGCCGAAGCAGACAGCCTTGTAGCCTTTGGCATTGTAGCATGTCGCCGCTGAGATGTTCGTGTCGGAGTAGCGGAGGATGGAGCTGCTGAGGTTGCCGGCCGGCATCAGTCCGTCAGGTGCCTCGACGTTGTAGACCTCGGTGTTCCTTTCCTGGTGGAACCGTATCCTTCCGCTTGCAGACTTGATGGAAAGCGATCTGCTGGAGACAGGGAAGACTTCTCCGCTCCTGCTTCCGTAGTTGGTCATCCACTTGTAGCCCAGTGTGTTCTGGACAAAGGTCTTTTCAGCCTCTTCCTCAGCTTTGTCCTTCTCGAAAGGATAGACCTTGTCCCACACGTCAGTGCTGATGTAGGATCCTGAAATGAGGATGTTCCCGCCCTTTCCGCAGAATGACTTGATGGCGTTGCGCAGCGGCTCCGGAAAGACTTTGTACCTGACTTGTGCGTCTTTCCTGCCTACCACTGTGGAGACCTGCTTCCCGCAGATTATGTCTGCAGCGAAATCGCTGTCTGCCAATGACTTGTCTGATGAGAACGCATCGCTGCTGACGGAATGGAAGCGGAATCCGCTCTCCATCACGGCCTTGCCGTGGAGCGAGCAGTAGTCGAAGGTGTTGCCCGCGAAGACTGTTCCGGCCTTGTCGACGTAGGAGGCTCCGAATCCCGGATAGTCGTTGGAAATCCATGGAGCGTTGCGCCTGAACTGGTACTGGTCCCCGATGAAACCTATCTCATTGATGTAAGGGACTCCGGAATCAAGGTTGCTGTCAAATCCCGCTATGTCAGGGGAATCTAGCCACGCCGGTGCTGAAACTCTGGTGAAATTGTTGACAACCAGCACGCTCCTGCCGTTGCAATCTTCCGGGACACCGACACTCAGCACCTCTGAAGGGAAACTCTTTCCACCTTGGTTGAATGCAACTATCCTGTAGCTGTACAGGTGACCTTTCTCAATGGCTCTTCTTACCGAGAATCTTCCGTTATCCTCCAAAACGTCCTCCAGGACCGTACCGTTGTCGAATCCTCCGTCGTCCACTCTTGTGTAGAGGATGTAGCCTGTCGGGTCTGCAGTCTTCTCCAGAGTGTCGCAGACAGGTCTCCAGCTCAGGACCACCTCGTCCTCACCGCAGAATGACGTGGCGAAAGATCCTACTGGAAGTGGCTGCACGGCATATTTGAACCCGTATCTTGCACTCAGGTACTTCAACATCCCTTTGTAGATGGCACGGCTGACGGTGAACCTGAAACCCGGGTCCAGACCGTATTTCATGTCTGAGAAGTTCTGGTGGGAAAGCAGCTCGAGGAGCATTGCAGGGACTCTTGTCGTTCGTGATTCGCTGTAGGACTTGTCCCATATCCCTCTTCTGCTCCATTCCGGATCGAATGATGCGCGGATGTCATCGCAGATCTGGGTCTGGACATAGTCTGTGTAGGTCCTGGCCTGCAGTCTGCCTTCTCCGTTCGGAAGCTTGTCTCCAAGTTCGTCGTCCTTGAGAGTGTAGATTGCAAGAGTGCCTACCGTTGAATCGTCAGGAGTGACACCGGCATCGGAATGGAACGCGAATGAGAGGTCCACAGGAATTCCGAGGCCTTTTTCGTCAGGGTTGACTCTTGAGCCGCCGGACATCCAGCCTACCCATGCGCCCCTGGTGCCGTAGTCCTTGGTATATTCCTTTTCATGTAGGTTCAGCAGGGAAGTGTCGGCTCCGGCCCACTGCATCCAGTAGATGGCTCCCTCTGCGAAAGAAGGGAGACCGGAAGTGGTATATTCAGTGACAGGGGAGTCCGCGGGGCCTTTGGCTATCTTGCCCATTCCGCCTCCGAACCTTACTGCGTCGGCTGTCACGCATGCGTTCCTGCCTACAACGAACTCCTCGGGAGCGGATGCCGTCAGTTCCACGCATCCTTCTTCTCCCTTGTCGAATTCGAATGTCCCCAGATATATCCATGTGCCTCCTCCCATCTTCTGGTTCACTGAGAAATGGGACTCTCCTCCCATATGTCTCACACAGTAGTGGGCGCAGGTGCTGCTGTTCGGAAGGCTCCTGTAGGAGATGTAGACTGAATATTCACCCCTCTCGGGGATGTCGGGAGTCCAGGTGGCTTTCGCCGCAGGGTCCAGGCATGAAGCCATTCTCGCGGTTCCCATGGTGAACGGGTTGTCATTGCCTGAATATGTTGCCCTGGCGTCGGCGAATCCTGCTCCTGCATCGGCCCAGTTACCTTTTTCTGAATACCTTCCGGCCGTTCTGACTCCTTCTGCACGTCCTTCCTCAAAGGCCGGGTCATTGTCGGCCACTATCTCGTTCCTCTGTGTATCTCTCTCCCTCGGGGTCATGACATAGGCTCCTGCATTCTCAAGCATCGGGATAAGGAAAGGAAGCACGTATGTCTGTGTGTACATGTCCTCGACGGTCTGGAATATCGGGCCTCTCTGCCAGTCCCATCTGTCCCTGTCTTCGTCATAGTACCTTCCGTGGCTCTGCCAGAGGGCGACAGTCCTGCCGCTCAGACCTTTGTCGAAATTCTGACCGCCCAGCCGGGTTATGAAAGGATGGGACTCCTTCGGGTCTTTCCTGCGGAATGCCGCTGAAGGGGCTGACCCGTTGTTTCCGGCCGGGCTGACGACATAGTCCTCGATGTTCTTGCCGTTGACGCTGATGCTGCTGACGGTGAAAGACTTGTATTTGTCAGGGAGATATTTGGCGAACTCCTTCTTGAACCATGCGACATCCTCCTTCCTCCATGGATATTCACCGAGTTCGGTGGTGAAAGTGAGGTTCAGCGTCTTCTCGGAGACATTGAACCTTTTTACGGAAACTCTTCCTGTGACTGAGGTCCTTTCTTTAAGGCGGACCTTGAGAGAGTCGCAGGTGGGATTGAATATGGAAGGGCTCTGGGCTTGCAGAGCTGTTCCGCCAAGCATGGCGGCGAGGACGGCTGCAATGGCTGATGCTTTCATCTTCTTTTCTTATGTGGCAGGATGAGGTCGACAAGCAGGGTCAGGACCGTGCATGATCCCAGGGCGTAGAAATCGGCGTACCAGTCAAGCTTGTCTCCGCTCCTGTAGGTCGTGAATGACTGTCCGATTTCGGTCGCGGCGGCCAATGCGCATCCGGCTGCCAGCACTGACACCGCCAGCAGGAGCCTTCTCCAGAATCCTCTTCTGTGGTTGTCCACCGTCAGGAAACAGAGGACAGGGAAAGGGAAGAACATAATGAAATGGACTATCTTGTCGGTCGGGATTCCGAAATATGACCTCTGGACATTCGGCAGACTGCTGAAATGGCCGAAGCAGCAGTATGCCACTCCTGCCAGATAGACGATGAACAGCAAGCCTGCGAATATGTTGCTTTTGTATTTCATTGATTGAAGTTCAGTTCAGATATTCAGAGGTGATTGCTCAGAAACGGATCTCTCCGAAGAACTCCGGCCTGTGGAAGTCCGGCTTAGGGGTTCCGACAGGGTTCCAGCTCAGGAAATGAGGATGGGCGGTAAGGTCGCCGCACTTGTAGAAGTTGCCTCCGCCCGTTTCAGGAAGGTTGGCCGGATCACTGCCGATCATTCCGACAGGAATCATCATCGCCACGGTCCCCTGCGCGATTCCGTCCTTCATCTCGACCGGTTTCTTCTCCAGAGAACTGAAACGGATGACATCCTTGAGGGCATCCTTGCTGAACATCTCGCTGTCGTCCCTGCTCTTCCTCTTCGAAGAAAGAAGACTGCCGGCACAGGTGAGCTCGAAATTGTAGTATGTTCCGTCGGACGGGTCGCTTACGAAGAACTCGCAGCAGCTGTCCTCCCAGCTGTTGCCGTTGTCCTCAATGGCGGTGGCCCTCAGGTCAAGTCCTCTTACATGGTAAATGACCGCAAGGTGGGTTCTGCTGCGGGCGATGGCTCCGTTGCAGTCAGGCGTGTACGGCCAGCTCTCCGGCCAGTTGTTCTCGCATACGGCGAATTTGGCCGCTCCGGTCTCCATTGCGAGATCCAGAGCTTCAAGGTCCATATCCTCAAGTCCTTCGATGAAAGGAACTGTGATCTTTTTCTTAGGTTGTGCTGTCATATTGAAAAGTATGAATAAACGTGTGGTCACATATTCAATTATAGTGCCTGCATGTCATTGAGTTTCCTGTAGAGCCCTCCGAGTGCCAGAAGCTCCTCGTGGCGGCCGCGCTCCACAATCCTGCCTTCGTCCATAACGATGATTTCGTCGGCGCCTCTTACGGTGGACAGCCTGTGGGCGATTGCAATCGTTGTCCTGGTTGACATGAGCCTGTCAAGAGCCTCCTGAACTATCTTCTCTGATTCTGTGTCAAGAGAAGCGGTGGCCTCGTCAAGGATGAGGATCGGAGGATTCTTGAGGATAGCCCTCGCTATGCTTATCCTCTGGCGCTGGCCTCCTGACAGCTTGACACCCCTGTCTCCGATGTTGAAGCTGTAGCCGCCCTCCTTCTCCATGATGAAGTCGTGAGCGTTGGCGATCTTCGCGGCTGCGACGACCTCTTCCATGGTGGCGTTCTCGACCCCGAAGGCTATGTTGTTGAATATGCTGTCATTGAACAGGATGGACTCCTGGTTGACATTGCCGATGAGCTTCCGCAG
>JAKSJH010000104.1 GCA_024398315.1 Bacteroidales bacterium | reverse complement strand
TGGGAATTATAGATTCACAGACAACCTACAAAGCACCTCAGGCAAAGGTGATTGAGGTGAAGGTTCAGGGTGTGCTCTGCCAGAGCAACGGCAATACCGAGAAGTTCGGTATGAGCAGCAACAGCTATGATGAGGATGATTGGAGCTAAGGAGGACTGAGATATGAAGAAGATAATCATCGCAATGGCTGCCATCGCAGCAGCATTCTCAATGGCTTCCTGCAGCAAGGAGCAGACTGTCTCACATAAAGAGAACCCTATCGTTGGTAAAAGCGTTATCACAGCGTCTATCGAGAATGACCTTACAAGGACGACCCTTGAAGGCAACGATGACGAGGGATACAAGGTTTTCTGGTCAGCGGGGGATAACCTTTTCTTATGCGATGAGGGTGGATCTCGCGATATGAATTGGGTGGCTGAATATAAGCTTGACGACTCCTCTGTTGGAAGTCCCAAAGGCACTTTTAGCTGGCATACCGGAGATTATTTCATTCCGGTTAATAAAAGCTATCAAGAGCCCTTAATTGAGAATGGCAATGTGTATGTGGCTACGCATCCGTTTGACTTAATGGATTTAGATAATTTCCGCCTCATCTGGAAGACAGAGCAGACATACAGCACAACGGACAGGTATATCCCCATGTACGCTGTCGCTGAATGCACGAAGGATGGTGAAGCTGATTTCAAGTTTACGAACCTTGGAGGTATGCTTCGCCTGACTGTAAAGGGTTCAGCCTATATCCGCTCCATAAAAATCAGTGCAGCTGAAAATGAGGCAATGTCAGGTTCATTCCTTGTTGATGAGGATGACAACGATAATATGGTTGGAAAGATGGGGAATGGAGCTGGTGATGTAGAGAACTACATTATCCTTGACTGCGGTGCCAACGGAGTCCGTCTCAGTGAAGAAGGCACTGACTTCTATATCTCTATGCCTTGTCATTACATCATTGATGAAGAAATAATGAAATGGGTATTAGAAGGCTATTCAGACGTGACCATCACCCTGAAAGACACGGATGGCAAGACCTGTGTAAAGAAACTCAACAACAAGAAACTGTTCATCGAGCGCAGCCAGATTACCACCGCTACATTCACAGCAAGCGAGTTCAAGGCTAATGTCCCTGAAGGTGCACTTCCTGGAAAGTTCAGCGTCAGTGCAGACAAGCAGGTATACTTCTCACAGGGCAACCTTACAGCAACTGTAGATGCAGCCGGTAAGCCTACTGCATGGAAGTTTGCAGCCAACCAGTATGATTACCTTGGTGAAGGTGGTGCAAACAAGACTATCGGTACAGCGGTAGGAGATGTTGACCTCTTCGGCTGGTCTACCAATGCCATCAAGTATGGAATAAGCACATCCACGAATGAGAACGATTATTCCGGAGACTTCGTGGATTGGGGAAAGAACATCGGAGACGGCAGCACCTGGCGCACGCTCAGCAAGGACGAGTGGGTGTATCTTTTCGAGACCCGCACCAATGCATCCAGCCTTTACAAATACGGAGTCACCGTATGCGGCAAGACCAATTGCGTTGTCATCGCTCCTGACGGTTTCACCGGTACAATCGAGACTTCATACGATGCTACAGCCTGGGCAATAGCAGAGGCTGCCGGTCTGGTATGTCTTCCCGCTGCGGGCCGCCGCTATGGTCCCAATGTCAGCTATGTCGGCGGCAGCGGCCACTATTGGTCTTCTACTGCTCGCGACAGCAACTACGCGTACCTCGTGAGCTTCTCTAGCAGCGCTGTCAGCCCTGGCAGCTACGGCCTCCGCAACTTCGGCTTCAGTGTCCGTCTCATTACAGAATCAAAATAGATAAAGCACCTTGCCCAAGTCCGCAAGGCCACAGGCAAGGTGACCATATTGAAATCCTTGAAAGCCCTTATCCAGCGCCCCGCGGGCGCTGGTATTTTTTATGTCCGCGTGTTACCAAAGGGCTGATTGACGGGCTGGTAGAACTGATATGTTTAACGCCCCGAACTCTATACGGTCCATCATGTGTCGCCTGGTGATGAAACGTAATGGGAAGAGTTGTTCAATTATTCAAACTAAGCATTCGATCAGCCATTATTTTGTGCCTGCTGATGTTCAGCAAGTACAAGATTTTCTTTATATTTGTAGATTGGAAGGGTTTCCGGTTGGAATCCCTTGCCAACAGCTTATAAAACGAAACTGCAAAGAGACAGAACGATGTTCAAGATTCTGAAAAGAGAAATGCTGACACCGAACATCTGCAAGATGGTGGTGGAAGCTCCGAGGATCGCCAAGGCGGCCAAGCCGGGTCAGTTCCTCATCGTCAGGCCAAACGAAAAAGGCGAACGCATCCCGCTCACGATCAGCGACTATGACGTTGAAAACGGCACTGTTACAATCGTCACACAGCTTATCGGTGCGTCCTCCGCGGCAATCATCGCCACCCAGGAAGGTGAATTCTTCAACGACGTGGTAGGTCCGCTCGGCAACCCGTCTGCATTCGTCGGAAAAACGGCGGACGAGCTCAAGGATGCCAGATACATTTTCATCGCAGGCGGCGTCGGCACCGCCCCGGTCTATCCCCAGGCCAAATGGCTGCACGACAGAGGTATCGCCGTCGATGTGATAATCGGCGCCAAGACAAAGGACCTTCTGATCTACACAGAAGAGCTTGCCTCGGCCTGCGACAATCTCTACCTCTGCACCGATGACGGTTCAGAAGGGTTCAAGGGTCTTGTCACCGCCCTTCTGGAGAAACTGGTCAACGAGGACGGCATGAAGTACACGCAGGCCGTCGCCATCGGACCGATGATCATGATGAAGTTCTGCACCCTGACCTGCAAGAAGCTCGGCATCCCGGAGGATGTCAGCCTCAACATGCTCATGGTTGACGGAACAGGAATGTGCGGTGCGTGCCGCGTGACCGTGGCCGGAAAGACAAAGTTCGCCTGCGTGGACGGACCTGAATTCAACGGCTTCGATGTCGACTTCGATGAGGCGATGCGCCGCCTGGGTCAGTACAAAGCAGAGGAAATGGCTGCAAAAGAAGAACTTGACAAATAAGGAAATGGCAAACAGAATACCAAGAGTACCGGTCAGGGAGCAGGATCCCCAGGTACGAGCACATAATTTCGAAGAGGTCTGCTACGGCTACAATGCGGAAGAAGCGGCCCTTGAGGCATCGCGTTGCCTCCATTGCAAGAACCCACGCTGCGTGACAGCCTGTCCCGTCAGTGTGAATATTCCTGAATTCATTGCTCAGATTGTCGCCGGCGACCTCAAGGGAGCCGCGGCTGTCATCGCCAAGGATTCCTCACTTCCGGCCGTCTGCGGCCGTGTGTGCCCGCAGGAGACACAGTGCGAAGGAAGCTGCATCCTGGGCGTCAAAGGAGAGCCTGTCGCCATCGGCAAGCTTGAGAGGTTCGTCGCCGACAACGCTCCCAAGGCTGAAACCCCGGCTTCACCGGCTCCAGGAGCAAAGAAGGTCGCTGTCATAGGCAGCGGTCCTGCCGGTCTGGCCTGCGCTTCCGACCTTGCCAAGAAAGGTTATGACGTCACCATATTCGAAGCCCTCCACAAAGCAGGCGGTGTCCTTGAATATGGCATCCCGGAGTTCCGTCTCCCTAAGGAGGCTGTCCTCAAGCGCGAGGTCGACTCAGTCAAGGCTCTCGGAGTGAAGATCGAGACCGATGTCATCGTCGGAAGGACAGTGACCATCGACCAGCTTATGGACGAAGAAGGCTTCGAGGCCGTGTTCGTAGGGACAGGCGCAGGTCTGCCAAGATTCATGGGCATTCCTGGCGAGAACCTCAACGGTGTGTTCTCAGCCAACGAGTTCCTCACCAGGAACAATCTGATGAAGGCTTTCCGCAAGGACTATCTGACCCCTATCCATGCAGGGAAGAAATGCTGCGTGGTCGGTGGCGGCAACGTCGCCATGGACGCCGCCCGTACGGCCCTCAGGCTCGGTGCCGACACTACAATCGTCTACAGAAGGACAGAGGTTGAGCTTCCTGCCAGAAAGGAGGAAGTCCACCATGCGAAGCAGGAGGGAATCGATTTCCAGATGCTCACCAATCCGGTCGAGATTCTCGGTGACGAGAAAGGATGGGTGCGCGCGATAAAGTGCATCAGGATGGAGCTCGGAGAACCGGACGCCAGCGGCCGCCGCTCCCCTGTCCCGGTTGAAGGATCCGAATTCGAGATTCCGACGGAGACAGTCATAATGGCTCTCGGCACTTCACCGAACCCGCTGATCGTCAACACTACAGACGGTCTTGTCGCAACCCGCAGGGGCTGCATCGAAGCCGACGGTGACGGTGTGACGACTCGTCCTGGCATATTCGCCGGAGGTGACGCCGTTACAGGTGCTGCAACTGTGATCCTCGCTATGGGAGCCGGTCGCAAGGCAGCAGCCTCGATTGATGAATATCTTCAAAACAAATAGCCATGAAAAGATTAATCGTTCTTTCAGTTTGCGCGCTGTCCGCTCTCATGATGTGTTCTTCATGCAGCAAGCCGCAGAAATACGACGTGGCCGCTTACGTGTGGCCGGCCTACCACAATGACCCGCGCTGGGCCGAGATAGGGATATTCCCGGACGGCAAGGGCGAATGGGAGACAATCTACAACGCAAAGCCTCATTACGAGGGTGCGCGTCAGCCAAGAGTGCCAGAATGGGGCTATTTCAACGAGGCTGACCCGAAGATGCAGGAGAAGATCATCAAGACCGCGACCAAGTACGGTGTCAACACATTCATCTTCGACTGGTACTGGTACAACCAGAGGCCTTTCCTCGAGGACGTGGTGAACGCCTTCCTCAAGGCCAGGAACAACGAGAAGATGAAGTTCTACCTCATGTGGGCGAACCATCAAGCCAACAGCTACTGGGACCGTCTGGAGCCGGACAAGAGCATAGAATACTTCAAGGGAGAGACTTCACGCGAGTCTTTCGACATGTTCACATCCCATCTCGTAGAGGACTATTTCACAAAGCCGAACTACTACAAGATTGACGGCAAGCCTGTCTTCGCAATCTACGAGGTCAGCACCTTCATCAACGGCATGGGAGGCATCGAGCAGGCAAAGGATGCGCTTGATGACTTACGCCGGAAATGCGTTGAAGCCGGTCTCCCGGGCCTTCACCTCCAGGCTATTCTCTTCACAATCCCGGCCTCCCTCAGCGGAACTCCGGGTGAGACTGAAAGCACGAAGGGCAACACCCTCGACGCTCTTGGCTTCGAAAGTCTGACACACTACCAGTGGTGCCACTATGTCCCTCTCAAGGAGTACCAGGAATGGGGTGAGGAAGCAGTCAGGAAATACGACGAAGTTGACGCCGAGTTCGAGCAGCCATATTTCCCTCATGTCTCAATCGACTGGGACAACAATCCTCGTTTCCCTTATCCTGTAACTGGTGTGACCGGTTCAACTCCTGAGCGTTTCGAAAACTTCCTGAAGGTCGCAAAGGACTATGTCGACAAGCATCCTGACCAGGTTCCTCTCGTGACCGTAAACGCATGGAACGAGTGGTCGGAAGGAAGCTACCTCGAACCAGACACCGACTACGGCTACTCCTACCTCGAGGCCGTGAGGAATGTCTTCAAGAAGTAACATCTGACTTTACAGAGATTGCAAAGATGGGGTACGAGATAGCTGATGCGCCTCGTGCCTGCTATGTGGACGGCATCTGGAACCAGGAAGACCCGGAGAAATGGCTCACCATCATCCAGGTCCCAGTGCGGAAATGAGCATTATCTGATCAGAATCGGGCCGTCAGGCGGTTATCTGGTTACCGGTGAAGAGTTCGTAGTATTTGCCCTTCTGGGCGAGAAGCTCGTCGTGGCGGCCTCTTTCGATGATGCGGCCCTTGTCCATCACCATGATGTAGTTGGCGTTCTGGACGGTGGACAGACGGTGGGCGATGACGAAGGTGGTCCTGCCTTTCATCAGAGAGTCCATGCCCTGCTGGATGAGCTTTTCAGTGCGGGTGTCTATGGAGGATGTAGCCTCGTCAAGAATCAGGACTGGAGGGTTGGCGACAGCAGCGCGGGCGATGGCTATCAGCTGACGTTCACCCTGCGAGAGGTTGCCTCCGTCCGCAGCAAGGACAGTGTTGTAGCCCTGGGCAAGACGGGTGATGAACGAATCTGCGTGGACAAGCTTCGCCGCTTCAATGCACTCCTCGTCCGTGGCGTCGAGACGGCCGTAGCGAATGTTCTCAAGAACTGAGACGGAGAAGAGCTTGGTTTCCTGCAGGACGATTCCGAGACTCCTTCTGAGAGACTCCTTGCTGATGTTCCTGATGTCGAAGCCGTCGTAGGTGATAGTGCCGTCCTGAATCTCGTAGAACCTGTTGATGAGGTTTGTTATGGTGGTCTTTCCAGCTCCTGTGCCACCGACGAAAGCGATCTTCTGTCCCGGGTAGGCAGTAAGGGTTATGTCGTAAAGGACCTGTTTCTCCGGGACGTAGCTGAAATCGACGTCCTTAAGGGAGACAAGTCCTTCAAGCGGTACCAGACGGTCGCCGTCCTTCCAGGCCCACTTCCCGGTCCTTTCTTCACTAATATTCAATGAATCAGCATTTGAAACATTAATGTTTACCAATGTAACATTTCCGTTATCAACCTCTGAAGGTTCATCCAGCATGGCATAGACCCTGTCAGTACCGGCAGAAGCCATGGCGATTGAATTGATTTCGTTGCTGATCTGCTGGACAGGTCTGGTGAAGTTCTTGTGGAGGGTCAGGAACGCGACCAGGGTACCCAGAGTGAGGACTGATCCATTGAGTCCGCAGAGCAGGGAGGATGTCTTTCCGGAAAGGGCGATCGTAGCGCCTACGATGGCGATCAGGACATAGCCGAGATTGGCGATGTTGTTGTTGACAGGCATCACGATGTTGCCGACCTTGTTGGCATTGAAGACGCTCTGACGGAGATTCTCGTTTATGGTCTCGAAATCATCCATGGCCTTTTCCTCATGGCAGTAGACTTTGACCACCCTCTCGCCGGAGCCCATCTCTTCGATGAAACCGTTCACTATTCCAAGGTTCTTCTGGCGCTGCGTGAAGTACTTCTTTGACAGTTTGCCCAGATTGGTGGTGACCAGGACGGTCAGAGAAGCCATGACTATCGAGACAAGGGTCAGCGGCAGCGAAAGAACAACCATTGAAGTGAAAGTCGCCACCAGGGTCACGACCGACTGGAAAAGACTTGGAAGTGTCTTTCCGATGACCTGGCGGAGAGTGTCCACATCATTGGTGTAGAGGCTCATCACTTCTCCGTTGGTGTGGGAGTCGAAATAGCCGAGAGGAAGGGTCTCCATGTGCTTGAAGAGGTTCTCCCTGAGTTTGAGCATGGTCCCCTGCCCGACGAATATCATGATGAGGTTGTAGGAATATGACGCTATGATTCCAGTCACGAGGACGGCTGCGAGGCGGACGAGCTCCCTTGCCAGCGGTGCGTAGTCAGGAACCGCGGACATGGACAGCGGGGTTATGAAATCATCTATGAGAGTCTTGGTGAACAGGGACGACACAAGACTCGTCAGAGAAGACACCACTATGCAGACCAGGACAAGGAAGAATCTGATCTTGTAGTTCTTGAGGATGAATGCGAAGAGTCTCCAGACAGTGGATCCTTTGCCCAGGCTCTTCTTGAGCTCCTCACGGCTCAGTTTCGGTTGGTCATTTCTTCTAGGCATTGTCTTTATCCTCCTTGTTTTCGTCAAAGTCGCCTTCAGCACCGGATGACTGCATGTCGTTGATGTCCTTGTAAAGACTGCAGTTCTTGAGCAGGTTCTCGTGGGTGTCGAAAGCAGTTATCATACCGTTTTCCATCACTGCTATCCTGTCAGCGTCCTTGATGCTCAGGATTCTCTGCGAAATGATGATCTTGGTGACCCCGGGGATGCGCTTGGTGAAAGTGGCCCTGATCTTTGAATCGGTGGCGGTGTCAACAGCAGAAGTGGAGTCGTCAAGGATCAGCACCTTAGGTCTCTTAAGCAGGGCCCTGGCAATGCAGAGCCTCTGACGCTGACCTCCGGAGACATTGGTGCCTCCCTGGTCGATCATGGTGTCATAGCCGTCCGGCATGTTGACGATGAATTCGTCGGCGCACGCCTGCCTGCAGGCTTCAATGCACTCCTCCCGAGTGGCATCCTCCCTTCCCCAGCGGATGTTGTCGATGACAGTCCCTGAGAAAAGAGTGTTCCTCTGAAGGACCATCGCGACTTGCGAGCGGAGCGACTTCATTGAATAGTCACGGACATCGACTCCGCCTACCTTGACGCTGCCTTCAGCCACATCATAGAGGCGCGGGATGAGACTGACAAGGCTGGACTTTCCGCTGCCGGTTCCGCCGATGACACCAATAGTCTCTCCGGCATTTATGTGAAGGTCAATGCCTTTAAGAGCATAATCTCCACCTTTGGTGTAGGAGAAGCTGACGTTATCGAAATCAATGCTGCCGTCTTTCACATCATGGAGCGGATTCTCAGGGTCGAACATGTCCGGCTCTTCGTCAATGACCTCGGCGACCCTCTTGCCGCTTGCTGCGCTCATGGTAAGCTGTACGAAGACCATGGAAAGCATCATCAGAGAGGACATCAGTGTCATGATGTAGGTGAAGAGCGAAGTAAGCTGGCCTGTGGTCAGCGTGCCTCCTACGACATAGTGGGCGCCGAACCACGAGAGGGAGATGATGCACCCGTAGACGACGAGGTTCATCACCGGATGGTTCATTGCCATTATGCTCTCGGACTTGACGTTCAAGGTGTACAGAGAGAGCGCGGCCTT
>JAKSJH010000103.1 GCA_024398315.1 Bacteroidales bacterium | reverse complement strand
AGGCCCTCATCGAGAACAACGACATCAAGGCCAGGAAGCTCATGGACCTCCTGAGGGTCCATCCTCCGAAGCATTTCTTCTGCGTCTCGACGGACAAGGCTGCAAATCCCGTGAACATCATGGGGGCGAGCAAGCGTATCATGGAAGACCTTGTGATGGCGTACAACCAGTATTTCAAGGTCACTACAGCCCGTTTCGCCAACGTCGCCTTCTCCAACGGTTCGCTTCCAGACGGCTGGATCCACCGTCTCCAGAAGAAGCAGCCGCTGGCGGCTCCTTCTGACGTGAAGCGTTATTTCGTCTCCCCTGAGGAGTCCGGTCAGATCTGCATGCTCGCCTGCATCCTCGGCAGGGGAGGTGAGGTCTTCTTTCCGAAACTTGGTGAGGAGCAGATGCTTACATTCTCGTCCATCTGTGACGATTTCGTGAAGGCTGAAGGCTTCAGGAAGGTTGAGTGCAGCAATGATCCTGAGGCAAAGAAGTATGCAGCCGGAATGTCTTATGAATCAGAGGATTATCCTGTGGTCTACTTCAAGAGCGACACCACCGGCGAAAAGGCGTACGAAGAGTTCTACACTCCGGGCGAGAAGATAAACCTGGAGCGGTTCGCCGCTCTCGGCGTCGTTGAGGAGACGGTCCGTCGTCCGATGGCGGAGATCGATGGGTTCTTCTCCGAGCTAGAGGACATATTCGCCGAGGAGGACTTCACCAAGGCGCAGGTGGTCGACGCCATCAAGAGGTTCATCCCTAACTTCGAGCACGAAGAAAAGGGCAGGAACCTTGACCAGAAAATGTAAACACAAGACTTGGAATGGCTTACAGAGTCCCTCTTTTCAATCTGAATTTTGACGAGCGTGAAGCTCAGGCTGCCTACGACACCATAAAGTCCGGATGGATCTCCACCGGTCCGCGGAACGCCGAACTTGAACAGATGTTCAAGGACATGTGGAATGTGAAGCATGCTGTCAGCATGAACAACTGCACGAACGCCCTTCATGTGTGCTGCATGGTCTGCGGCTTCGGGCCAGGCGATGAGGTCATCTGTCCGTCATTGACCTTCGCGGCCTCCTGCAACTGCAGCCGCTATGTGGGAGCCACTCCTGTGTTCGCCGACATCGTCGGTCCGGAACACATCAACATCGATCCTGCCGACATCGAACGCAGGATCACTCCAAGGACAAAAGGAATCATCGTTGTCCATCTTGCCGGCTATCCCGCACGGATGGATGAAATCATGGCCATCGCCCGCAAACATGACCTCAAAGTGATCGAGGATGCCTGCCACGGACCGCTTTCCGCATACAAAGGCAGGAAACTCGGCACCATAGGCGACTGTGCTGCATTCAGCTTCTTCTCCAACAAGAACATCTCGACCGGAGAAGGCGGAATGTTCATCACGAATGACGATGAGATGGAAAGGAAGGCCCGCCTCATCCGCTCTCACGGCATGAGCACCATGTCCTACCAGAGAGCATCGGGGCACGCCACTGAATATGACATCACCTGCCTCGGCTACAATTTCCGTATGGACGACATCCGGGCCGCCATCGCCATCGAACAGCTCAAGAAGCTCCCCGGTGACCTGGAGACCCGCAGCAAGGTGCGCAGACGCTACGAGGAGAACCTCCGTGGGATTGAACGTGTGACGGTTCCTTTCATCGGATGCGGGGAGTTCACCAGCAACTACATATTCCCGATAGTGATCAAGGATTCCACCAAGGAGAAGCGCAATGCCCTCCGCGAGTACATCCATGCTCGTGGAATCCAGACATCAGTCCACTATCCGGCCGCGCATCTGTTCTCCACCTACAGGGAACTTGGGACGGTACTGCCTAAGACTGAATATGTTACCAATAATGAAGTGACACTTCCTATGTACGCCGCCCTCACGATGGAGCAGGTGGATGAGATATGTGAGGTTGTGTCTGATGGAATAAAGGAAATTTATGGATAACGAGATCTTGCTTGTCGGTGGTTTCCACGAGATGATAGAGCTTTGCGAGCAGGCCGGCTTCATCATCAGGGGCATCATAGACGGAAAACTTAAGGACACTTACTACGGCTATCCCGTACTCGGCACCGACGAAGATGCCGGACGGCTGTTCTCTGAATATGGCCGTTGCAAGGTCGTTCTGACTCCGGATTCTCCGAAGGTCAGGGAGAGGCTTGAGGCATTGTATTCATCAATAGGGTATGATTTCGCGACGGTGATCAGTCCCGGCGCGACTGTGTCAAAGTCCGCCCGGATCGGGAAGGGTGCGGTGATCCAGGACCACGTGAATGTCTCCTCAGACACGGAGATAGGCCGCTTCGTCAAGCTGAACACCTATTGCAACATCATGCACGACAATTCGATAGGCGATTTCACCACTGTCGCTCCCAATGCCGTCTCCCTGGGTTGTATCAAGGTCGGACAGGCGGCGTACATCGGTGCCAATTCAACAATACTTCCGACGCTTACCATCGGTGAGAATGCCGTTGTCGGGGCCGGTGCGGTCGTGACGAAGGACGTGGAACCAGGAAGGGTCGTAGCAGGTGTGCCTGCACGTGTCTTAAAATAATGTAGTTATGGACAGATCGATCATTCAGAACAGAATCACAGGCAGCGGCGCCACCATCATCCAGTCTCTCCAGAAGATGGATGAAGAAAGAGTTAAGCTGCTGTTCGTCTTTGATGATGACATATTCATCGGCCTGATCACCATAGGGGACATCCAAAGAGCGATCATCAAAGGTCACGCATTGAACGAACCTATTGCCGGGATATTGGACACGAACAAGATCTATGCGTCAGAAGATGACACAATTGACGCCATAAAGTCGGAAATGAGGCGGTTGAGGACCGAGTGCATGCCCGTCCTGAACAAGGACCATGACCTGGTCAACGTCTATTTCTGGGAAGACTTCTTCGACCAGTCGACGGCGGAGGAGAGACCTCTCATCGACCTTCCGGTCGTCATCATGGCCGGGGGCAAGGGCGCACGTCTGAAACCTATTACCAACGTCATCCCAAAGCCACTGGTGCCGGTAGGGGGCAAGACTATCCTTGAAGTCATAATGGACCAGTTCGAAGGGATCGGCTGTCACAAGTTCTACATGTCCGTCAACTACAAGGCCGACATTATCAGATACTATCTCGACCAGCTCGACCACAAGTACGACATAGAGTTCTTCATGGAGGCCAAGCCGCTCGGCACCATCGGAAGCGTCTCCCTGCTGAAAGACAGGATCAAGACTCCTTTCATTGTCTCGAACTGCGATTCAATCACCGACCAGGACTACCGCGACGTCTATGACTATCACGTCAGCAACCATAACGACATGACCATCGTCACTATGGTCAAGAACTTCAAGATTCCGTACGGCGTCATCGAGACCGGTGATGACGGACTGATGGTGAGCCTCAAGGAGAAACCGGAACTGACCTACCATGTCAACACCGGAGTCTATATCCTCAATCCTGACTGCATCGGCGAGATTCCGGAAGGCGAATTCTTCCATGTGACCGACCTGATGGAGAAGATCAGGGCCAGGGGAGGCCGCGTCGGCTGCTTCCCGGTGAGCGAGAGTTCATGGCATGACATGGGCGAGTGGCCGGAATATCTGAAAATGATCGGTGTCAGGTAATGAAGAACATCCTTCTAGTCTATCCATACGGCAACCAGAAGAACCTGATGCTTAATTTCGCCATCCATCTGGCGGAAAAGGGCATCGTCGCCGACTCAATCTGCATCGACGATTTCAGCTGCAGGAAGGTCTCGGAAGTCAGATGGCCTCTGCTGTTCCGCCTGTACATGAAACTGATGGAAACATCTCATAGTCAGTTTCTCAGGAAGGCCGGACTGCGTATGCTCAACGGCTTTTTCTTAAGAAGAAGCACCGTCCGAGGCTATGACCTGGTCGACTTCCATGCCTACACCGATTCCTACAACGGAATCATGGCCAGGTGTGTGGAGAAGAAGCTCGGGTTCGACATCACATTGTGGGGCTCTGACCTGATGCGGGCCGGTGAGGAGAAGCTGGAGCGTATGCGCTTCGGATTCGACAACTGCCTGCACATCAAGCTTTCGGACAACCTCTACGAAGTCCTCAGGGAAAAGTACGGGGATGAATATGATGCCAAGGCCCGCATCGTCTATTTTGGGAACAGCGACCTGGAAGTGATCGATTCCGTCACCGGAGAGGAAAAGGACTTGCTCAGGAAGAAACTGTTCGGAGACACTGCCGGCAAGCTGATCCTCACATGCGGCTACAACGGAAGCCAGGGGCAGAACCATCTCGAAATATTCGATGCCATCCGGAAGATCGACCCGGAACTGCTTGAGAGAATCCATGTCGTGGTGCCGCTGACCTACGGCTCCACCGCTGAATACAATCAAAGAATAAAGTCGGTACTGGACAGCATCGGGGCAGGATACACCATGCTGGAGTCCTATCTGAGCGCAAAGGAGAACGCCGTCCTGCGACTGACCTCGGACATCGTTGTGAACATTCAGGACACCGACGCCCTCGCCGGCTCGCTTCAGGACCATCTCTACTGCGGCGGAGTCTGTGTGATAGGGTCGTGGCTGAGGTACATCATCTATGACAGGAACGACGTCTTCTACATCAAGACGGAAAAAGGAGACCTTGCGGAGAACATCTCACATGCCATCTCTGAATATCCTTCCCTGAAGGAGAGATGCTCCCGGAACCACAGCATCATAAGAGACATCCTGTCCTGGGAGTCCACGATAAAGAACTGGGCGGAAGCCTATGGCGAATAGAGTATTATCAGGATTGAGCTGGACAGCCGGAAGCTCGCTGGCAAGGAATCTTGTCAGCCTGCTCCAGATTACGATTCTGACGAGGATCCTGGCAAAGTCGGACTTCGGCCTCCTCGCGGTCGCAAACTTGTTTGTAAACTTCACGACCATGTTCCTGGACATGGGAATCTCCACCGGGATCATGTACCGGAAGGACACGACTAAGCGGGTGTACAGCAGCCTTTTCTGGCTCAATGTCCTGACAGGAACGGTCCTGACCCTGGTCCTTATCCTGGCCGCGCCTCTTCTGACAAAGGCATACCATTCGGACGACCTGACCAATGTGATCAGACTCCTCAGCCTGGGCCTGCTGCTGAACAGTCTAGGCTCCCAGCAGCGGATCGTCTGCCAGAAAGAGTTCCTGTTCAAGCGGATAGCCTTGATTGAAATTGCAGCATCACTGGTTACATTCGCAGTGGCGTTCATAACCGCAAGGAACGGCTGCGGGGTGTACAGCCTGGCATATTCATCAATAGCAGGAGTGATTGTAAACAACGTCTCCCATCTGCTTCTTGGACTGACCCGGAACCACGGACTGTCCTTCCATTTCAACCTGAAGGAGACCTTCCCTTACCTGAAGATAGGAATATGGCAGATCGGCTCATCCATCCTTGATTTCCTGTCCCGTGAACTGGATGTGTTCATAGTTTCTGCGACCCTCGGCCTCGAGTTCCTCGGAGTCTACAGCATCGCGAAGAAGATCCCCACAGTCCTCTACAGCTTCGTGAGTCCGATCGTGTCGAAGGTGGTGACCCCTCTGTTTGCCACCATCAATGACAACATTCAGAAACTCAAGGAGAAGTACCTGCTGATAACCAAGGCCATTTCGTGGTACGCCTTCCCTATGTACCTAGCCATAGCGGCGGTCGCCCCGACCGTCATGAAAGTGGCTTTCGGACAGGAATATGTCGAAGGAGCCCCTGTCCTTTCTGTCTTCTGCATCATCTACGCCTTCAACTCGATCTGGACTATCTGCGGTTCGTTGCAGACAGCCCTGGGCCGTACTGACATCGGCTTCAACTGGACGGTCTACAGGATAATCTCCACGGCAGTCGTCTACTACTTCAGCTCGAGGATGGGCATCAACGCGTTCCTCATCGGACTGCTCGTGCTCCTGGCCATCAACACGATCGTCGGCTGGCGGATGCAGTACAAAGCAATGATAGGAGTCAGGTTGTTTGAATATTTCGACTCGTTCTTCATAGCCTTCACCGTCTCCGGAGCATTGGCTCTGACTGTGGGACTGATTGACTATCAGTCTGATGTGACATATTCAATAGTGGCCGGCATCCTGATGCTGGTCCTCTTCCTCGCCATCATGCTGGTCACCAGGGAGCGGCGGTATGTAGAAGTCGTCTGCTCGCAGGTAGGGATCACCCTGCCGGAGGCGGTCAGGAAGCATCTGTCGTGAAACCTTTTCCCGTATTCGAATGAAAATACTTATCATATCCAGGCATACTTTTCCGATGAAGTCGCCCCGCGCCTTCAGAACCGCTGAACTGTCTGAAGAACTGGCCCGCCGCGGGCACGAAGTGATTGTCTGCACGGTTCAGGGAAAATACGACTACACCGAGTATGAAAAACAGACCGGTGTGACCATGTGCGGCATGAAGCCCCGGTTCGCAACTTTGGCGAACGACGGCACCCGCAGGCGCAATCTGTTCGACAGAGCCATGTTCAAACTGTTCGAGCATCTTCTTTTCTGGCCATGGTGCGAGTTCCATTTCCTCGTCGGGAAGGTCATCAAGGAGAATCCAGGCGCTGATCTGCTGATAACCATCGCCTACCCTCATTCCATCCACAGCGGCGCGGCGCGGGCGAAGAGAAGGAACCCTGACATGTTCCCGAAAAGATGGATCGCCGACTGCGGGGACCCATTCATGCTGAACCCGATGATGAAGTTCCCGGGGTACATGAAGCGCTTCGAGGAGATGTGGTGCCAGGAATGCGATTTCATCACAGTGCCGACGGAGGGGAGCAGGAAGGGCTATTACGAGCAGTTCCAGGACAAGATAAGGGTCATTCCTCAGGGATTCGAGTTCAGCAAGACCCCCGTTGCGCAGTACCGTAAGAACGAAGTCCCCACCTTCCTCTTCACAGGGAGGGTCTATCCGGGGGAGCGAGACCCCGATTGGTTCATGGATTATCTCCTGAAGTACGACAAGCCTTACAGGTTCATCATGATGATGCTCGAACCTCTGGAAGAAAAGTACCCGACGCAGTCCGGCGGCAGGATTGAATATGTCATCGGCAAGGGACGCGGGGATGTCATCCTGGAGTGCAGCAAGGCGGATTTCCTTATCAACATGACCAATCCGAGCACCATCCAGACACCGAGCAAGCTCATTGACTACGGAATCTCCAGAAGGCCTGTCCTTGATGTCGACAATGATTTCAGGGATGACACCGCATTCAGGGAGTTCATGGCCGGAGACTATCACAGGCAGCACGTCATCGAATCCCTGGACAGCTACAGGATAGAGAATGTCACAGGCCGTTTCCTGGACCTTGCGGAACAGGCAGGAGGTGGAAAATGAAAAAGGTCGCAATAATAGTCGAGGGCCCCTTCGACAATCCCCACGGTCAGGAAACGGCCGAACTCAACAGAATCAAATACCTTAAGGACATCGCTGATTATCAGACCGATGTCTTCTCCTATACAATCTATGACCAGTGGCTTGTGAGGCTTTTCACCCGCACCAAGCGTGTGGACAGGCCGGCGGTCAAGCATTTCCATGGCTTTGAGATGCGCTGTCTCTGGCGTCCTCAGTCGTTCATCGACCGGATCCTCAAGCAGTTCAAGCTCGGTCCGGTCGTCAACAGACTGTGGATGAACCGCTACAGCCGTCTTTTCAAGGATTACGACCTGATCACCGCCCACTCGGACAAATGCGGCGAACTGGCGCTCAAGGTACACAGGAAGTACGGAATCCCGTACTGCGTCACCTGGCACGGGTCCGACATCCACACGAAGCCGTATCGCAGCAAATATGCTTTCAATCTGACAAAACGGATGCTGGACGGCAGTGCAGTCAATTTCATGGTCAGCCGCAAGCTGTCGGAGATGGCCGGACGCATCTCATCAGCTCCAAACAAGGTGGTCCTGTACAACGGCATCACTCCTGTGTTCCATGAATATGACGCCGTCACCCGCCAGGCGCTGCGGGAGAAGTACGGTGCGGCTGGCAAGAAGGTCGTGGCATTCGCCGGAAACCTGTTCGCAGTCAAGGATCCGATGTCGCTTCCTGACATATTCAAGCATGTTTTCCTGAATTACAGGAACGTGGAGTTCTGGGTCATGGGTTCCGGGAAGTTCTTCGAACCGCTGAAGCGGAAATGTGAGGAATATGCCCTCCCGGTCGTCTTCTGGGGCGATGTCCCCGCGGAGGAGATGCCCGACCGCTTCAACTGTGTGGACGTCCTTGTCCTTCCGAGCGTCAACGAGGGGCTGCCGCTGGTCCTCGTCGAGGCTCTTGCCTGCGGTGCCAATGCCGTGGGGTCCAGGGTGGGGGGCATCCCTGAGGTCATCGGTGAGGAGAATTCCTTTGACAGGAACGACCCTTCCTTCGCTCAGAATCTCGCTGACCGTGTGGTGCAGATGCTGACTGAAAAGGTCAGGCAGGAGGTGGATTCAAGGTTCTCCTGGACGGAATCGGCCAGAACCGAGAACGCCATCTACCAGAGCATCCTGCAGGGCTCCGGCCCGATGCGGGCGTTTCTTGAAATGAACCAACAATAGTTTGCTTATCAGCGCTATTATCACTAACTTTGAACAATAATTCAGCGCCCCTTCTCAAAACGTCAGAATCCTCTGATTTTTTGTCGTAGCAGGTGCTTGAAATCCGTTAATCTGGCAGTTCCGCAAAGGGGCCTGCCAACGGCGAAGCCTTTCCGTAAAACTGATAATATACAGTCCAATAGATAATAATCATCATGGAGAAACAACCCAAATTCGATTACTCTGACGTTCACTTCCAGGAGAACGGTAAACTGAAACTCATCATAGTTGTCGGTACGCGTCCGGAGATCATCCGCCTCGCAGCCGTGATCAACAAATGCCGTCAGTATTTCGACGTCATCCTCGCCCACACGGGCCAGAACTACGACTACAACCTCA
>JAKSJH010000102.1 GCA_024398315.1 Bacteroidales bacterium | reverse complement strand
TGGGCTTCCAGGCTCGGACTCGGTCAGGATGTCAAGGTGGGTGTTGGTCATCTGGATTCCTGGTCTGGCGCAGTCGGAGCGGGAGTCGGCGAAGGAAGGCTGATAATGAGCATCGGCACGTCTGCGGCTTACACGGCAGTGATGCCGACCGGTGCCGTGTCGAAGCCGATCGATGGCGTCCTCTGTCAGGTTGAGGATCTGGCCGTCCCCGGGATGACAGGCTTCGAGACGGGGTTAAGCGCTTTCGGTGACGCTTACGCCTGGCTGAAGAAGGTTCTTTGCTGGGCCGCCCCGGATGCAGGTGACGTCCTGGCAAGGCTCAACGAGGAGGCCTCCGGTCTCGAACCGAAGGAGGATTCGCCTCTTGCGACTGACTGGTTCAACGGCCGCCGCACTCCGGCCACCGACATGAGCGCCACCGCTTCGTTCATCAATCTGAGGCTCTCCACGACCCCTGCCGAACTTTTCTATGCTATTGTCGAGAGCACGGCATTCGCGACCCGGGCGGTCATCGACCTCCTGGTCGACAACGGGGTAAGGGTTGACAGCCTGATCGCGATAGGAGGCATCGCACAGAAATCTCCGTTCGTCATGCAGATGCTGTCCGACGTGCTCCAGAGACCTATTGAACTGAGTTCCTGCGTCCAGACATGCGCCTACGGTGCGGTCATGTTCGCAAGTGTCAATGCCGGAATATATCCGGACGTGCAGTCGGCCCAGAAGGCTCTCTGCAAACCTTCTTCCACTGTCTATCATCCACGTCCGGAGAAAGCGGCCCTGCTTGAGAAGAGATATTCACAGTACCTTGCCCTCGGGGCCTTCACTTCCGGCCGGCGTTAGTCTGCAACGGCCTGAAATTGAAAGAAGCCGCCCTGGTAAAATGCGAGTATTGGGAGCGGATACCCCTCTGGCACTCCAAGCGGAGGGTTAAACATGAGAACGTTATTATCTTCGTCATTGCAGGCGTTCCTTTGCGTCAATGCGGGCGAGGATTCTTAATCCCGCTATGCTTCGCAGCATCAGGATATCATCTGTCGGACAACTCTACAAGTGACTCTTCTGCCATCGTTGAGAGAGAGTTTCGCAAGTGAAGATGTATGGGTGGGGGGTGGAGTTCCTGCATTCTGCTATCGAAATGATGTCCGGAGGCCGTATGGATGAAGGCGTCATACCGGAGGAAATGATAGTATGTTGCTCTATTTCTGGAAAGATATCGTTCTTCAAGTGTAAGCCTTGAATTATTCAAATCATGAATAAATAGTCTTAATAAGGTTTAATTAAAGTTAAATAATGTTAAAATTCTATAAATTAGTGTGATATGATTTGGAGAATATAAATATTATAATAATCTTTGAAAAGAAGCACCGAAAGGCGATCAGTC
Source organism: Bacteroidales bacterium (assembly GCA_024398315.1). GTDB lineage: Bacteria > Bacteroidota > Bacteroidia > Bacteroidales > UBA932 > Cryptobacteroides. The sequence goes on along the minus strand of JAKSJH010000102.1, from coordinate 7,656 downwards.
AAGATGCAGCTGGGCCTGAAAGGTACAAGACATATTTACAAATGACAAATAGTACTGATGCGTTAATTTTTTAAAAAAGTTCATTGATATCTTGATTTAGAATGAGTGGTTGTGGCTCTGTCACCAGCACCTTAAGGTCTATCTTACGCAAAGGCACAAACCTTGACCAGATGTACATTCCTTCGTTCATAACCTGTGGAATTCTCCCACATAATTACGAACTCATTCCAAATCGAAGTAATCAAAATAGAAACTGTTATAATGTGTTGTAATTTAATGTTTTATATCCGCGGGTGCATCGGTTGACGCATCACTAGTAAATTGTAAACAAAAAGTAGCGTTCACTCTTGGAAAAGTGTTTTTTGATTTGTAAAAATTATTAGGACTATCGTATAGGGAATTATGAAAAAATTGATTCTTGCAATCTGCCTGGCTATTATCCTATCTTTGCTGCTGTCCTCTTGCGGCGGGCATGGAAATGCTACTGTAATCCAGATGAAAAACAGCAAAGACTCAGATACTTTTCTTGAGTGTGTCAATTCCATTTCATTGCATCCGTTGGAGACCGATGATACTCATCTGATGGGATCGAATGTCAATCTCATAGTTACGGATGACTCGTATATCTTAATCGACAAGTTGAATGGTTCGATATTCAGATATTCTACCAGCGGACAGTTCCTTAATGAAATCGGCCATAAGGGCAGGGGCCCCCTTGAGTACACTAATATTGAAAGTGTGCAGTGGGTTGAGGACAGGCTGATTGTGTTCAGTATAGATGATAAGATGTTGACCTATACGGTAGATGGTCATTGTGAGGGCGTGGAGACAATCCGTCGGAAAGGCTCTCAATCTTATCTGATGAAAGATGGTGTACTTACATATTACAGTTATCTCCCCTCACTGGATTATCGTATGGCCCTTCTGAATGGAGATGACTTGATTCCGTTCCTTCCTTCCAATCCTGTTGTCATGACATACGTGTCAGATGCTCCTGTATTCAGCAGTTACGATGAAGATGTTTTTGTGATTGACTCTTACAGCAGCGTTCTATACAAGTATCACGACAAACGTCTGGAAGAATATCTTTCCTTTGACTTTGGGAGATTTGCAATCAAAGATGAGTTCTATCATTTCGAGGATCCTTATGAATCTGCTTATTATCTGACAGGTACAGAATTCGCTCTCATCAACAGGTACCTGGAAAGTGACAGTTACAGGATTGTTGAAATTCTTGTCCAGACAGAGACGGGAACTCATTTTAATTATGGTATGTTCCATGAAGACAGATGGTTCTGGTTTTCAGAACCGGAATCAAGTCAATTCTTTTCGAACACCATACGCAGTATGCGAGGTGATAAATTGTATTGCTTGACAGCACCGGAAACCCTGTTACGTATGCCGGACTATATTGCGGACTATTTTTCTAATCCGGAAGTAATATCAACATTGAAAGAAGATTCGAACTATGTCGTTATTGAAGTTGAACTTAAATAAGTCTGTCATATTTCTCCTCTTATTGATGAATATTGCTTTGTCATTTGCCTTATTGAAACATTCTGGCATGGGGACCACAAATGTAAGACAGGATTTTGAGCAGATTCATCTTTTGGAAGTGTCAGACAACCAAGCTATCATTAATTCTGAGGATATCACTTTGTGTCTTCATCAGGAACTGCTGTTCAATGATGTGAATGAACTGGGATTATTTGTCCCGCCATATCCATGTGGAGCTTGTTTAATGGAAGCTATCAATTCTATTTCAAGTAGGTTATTACAGAATTCTCCTGATTTGTTAATAATCGTACCTCCATATTGGCAAAAAGATGTTTCTGCTTCGTTTAGATTGAACAGCAATGTCAAAATTGTTGAATATGATGTCGTTGATGTTGACGATAAAACGCTTTCTTCAATTGATGTTCCTATTCTGTTTACTATTGCTGCCGATGGCGTAAAAGATGCCTTTGCATGTAATAAGTGGGCAATAGAATCAAATATCAAATATATTGAAACACATTTTCCTGACATCTATCTAAATCATGAAAACTAGACTTTTGTTATTATTATCTGTATTATTAATGTCATGCGAAAAGCATCCGATAGTATATTTACCATCCGGTCTTGAGTATGTATTTGACAAGAATGGTAGAGTTACTGACTATTCAATCAATCTTGACAACCCTCGGGTCATTCAGTACCAGTCTCTGAATATGCTCCATGATGACTTGTACCACACTCCTTCCGGGAAACTTAATGCGATATTTGAGGCTAATCCTCAGTGGGAATTCGTTTATTATTGCCATTGTGAACTGTCGGATTCAACGGATATTGTTGAAACGCTTAAACGTTATGACACAAATCATCGTGTGATAATAGACACAGCCGCTGAATTTCTGACCATCAACAACTTGTCTTCGGAGTGGACCGAACTTGGCTATATCTGCAATTCAAAAGGACAGTGCTATGGAATAGGAATCGCAGGGTCAAGTTTAAGTTCTTTCGATACATATTTCAGAAATGCAAAACTGAAAATGAGTCATTGAATCTCGTCAGCCCAATTATCAATAATTCTTAAATGTTATTCTTATGAAAAAAACAGTATTATCAGTTTTAGCAGTAGCCGTGTTGCTGGCATTGAACGTCGTTGCATTTACATCCGCAGCTGTTGAAAAACGTTCAGGAGATTCGTTGACCACAACTGATGAACCGATTGCTTGTGGACAAGCAATGAGCAGATGCCAAAATGGGAAAATCGGTCTGTTGTGTACAATGAACACTGGCGGATGGACATGTAAGCATCGTGACTGTGGTGGTTGTTAGACTCTTAATGAGAGCGGGCTGGCTGGAGTCTGACAACTAAAGTATGATTGAGAATGACTGTAAAGGTCATTCTCTTTTGCTTTAGAATTCTTTGGGAATTGTTAATAAACAGTGGCCCTCGGGGCCTTCACTTCCGGCCGGCGTTAGTCTGCAACGGCCTGAAATTGAAAGAAGCCGCCCTGGGGATGGACGGCTTCTCGAAGTGTCTTTGTTGAAAGTCCTACCTGGCGGTGCAGGTCGGGAATGCGGAGATCCTCAGCCTGGCGGCTCCCATCGGGACGAGGGTGATCTCGTCGACCTTGTCGGACTTTTCTGCGTCTTCGAAAGGAAGCACGCCCGTGAGACCATATTCATCAATTCCCCAGGACGGGACGAGCCTTCCCTTGGCCTTGAACCGGAGTGGGCAGCTGTCGAGGGTGAACGGGTTGTTGTCGACCGGCCAGTCCTTGCGCTCGATGGTGATGTCCGCATCTGTGGCAAGGGCGTAGTTCCAGTCTGTGGTAGGATGGATCTCGTAGGACGGCCACTTCTCAGGGTCTGCGTCCTCCTGCCATCTGGAGTCTCCCATGACAGTGGTTTCAGTGTCTATCCTGCGGTAATCCTCACCGATCATGAGGGAGAGGGTGAGAGGACCGTAATCGACGCTGACGCTGTGCTTGTTGACATCCCATTCCCTGGTGGTCAATGCCATAGGGAAGTCGATCTCCAGTACGTCTCCGTCGGACCATTCTGCCTCTATCCTTGCGTATCTTCCTGATTCAAGGTTCTTCGCGACAGAGTGTCCGTTGCGCGAGATCTTAGCTCCCTTGCACCATGACGGTATGCGGACATAGACAGGGAAGACTGCGCTGCCGTCTCCGCTGACGCTGATTCTGATCTTCTCGTCGAAAGGATATTCAGTTTCTTCCTTGAACTTGAACTCCTTGGCTTCGGCTCCGACCTTGGCTGTCACTTCGCACTCGCTGAAGAGGGTGAAGGCTATGCCGTTGTCAGGGGAGGCCATTGCGAGGAACTCGTTGTAGTAAGGCCATCCGAATCCGTGGTTGTGCTGGCAGCAGCGGCTGCTGAACGGGTTCATTGCGAGGAACGGACCGCCGTTGTCGATGCCCGGCCTGTGGTTCTTGGAATCACTGATGGCCATGTTAGGGCAGGTGATGTACCTCAGGGCTTTCATGTCAGGCATGAAGGCGGCCGGGTAGGTGTTGAAGGCGACATCTTCGCAGTTCTCGGCCCAGGAGATGTCTCCGGTGATGAGCGTGAGGATTTCGTCTGAGGCCATCTGCTCGGCGATGGCGCAGGTCTCGATTCCCTGGCGAGGGTCGAAGAAACCGATGCGGCTGTTCTCGTCTCCTCCCCACATTCCACCTGGAACCTGTCCGAAGGCGCGGCGGATGAGGGAGTAGCTGTTCCTGGTGCCCTGGATGTCGGCTTTGTCTCCGCTGAAGAGGTAGTAGGTGGCAGGTTCTCTGAAGCACTGGGCGATGTTGACATTGTGCCAGTTAGGAAGTTCGGTGTCCTTGCCCCATTTCGCTGTGTTGCGGTGGAGCTTCTTTCCAAGTTCTATGAGAGACTGGTCTCCGGTGCGGTTGTAGAGCCAGGCGACGCTCGAGAGATTGTCTCCGGCGCGGCTGTTGTCCCAGAAATGCTTCAGGAATTTCTCCTCCGGGATGGTGAGCAGGAAATGGCAGTAGCGTGTCATGAAAGGAATGACGCGCTCGTCGCCGGAATATTCATAATAGTCCTGAAGGATCCAGAGTGCGATCATGTTCGGCCACAGGTCCTGGATCTGGTCCGCTGGTGTCAGCGACGACGGACCGAAGTTGCCGTTCTCCAGCTGTGAATTGAGGATTGCGTCGATCCATACCTTGGTCTCCGCAAGCATGTCCTTGTCTTCGAATATGTAGGCGAGTGATGAATATCCTTTAAGCCAGTAAGGCACTTCCTCCCAGCCCCACTGACCGCCGGTCTTGAGCCATGCGTTGTCCTTCTTGTCGAGCCAGATGCTGATTTCTCCGAGGTGGCCGTTGAGGCCGTCTTTCTGCAGTTCCAGCTGCTTGAGGAGCCATCCTCCCGGCTTGATGCTTCCGGTAGGGAGCTTGATGAGCTGTTCTTTCTGGAGCGGGGCGAGGTTGCTCTGGTAACAGGTGCTGACGGCATCTGTCGGGAATGATGAGATGACCGTGACTTTCTCTCCCTGCGAGCATGAGAGGGCGAGAAACCCTGCGATGAATAATGGCAGATACTTTTTCATTTGAATATGATTGATTGTTGTTGCTATTGTTGCTGTTGCCGTATCTTTGCGGGCATTCCGCTCAAATATATGCAAATTATTCAGAAAAGGAAAGCATCTCCTTCCTTGCCAGCAGGATCAATCAATCTCCTTGAAGTGACGGAGGGCGAGGTCGGCGTAGACGTAGCGGCGGGTCCTGGCGGTGGGCGTGGAGGAGGTGTGGAAGTGCTTTTCGCGGGGTTTCGAGCTTATCTCTTCGAGCGGACCGTAGCCGGGGTTGACCCAGCGGCAGCCGCGGTTGTAGGCTGTGGCGGCGAGGCGCACCTGCTCTTTGACGGGGAGGGTGTCGATTCCGTCCTGGCTGTGCTCGCCCCTCTTGTTTGTGGACCCGTAGTCCAGGTAGAGCATCTTCAGGAATATGGCGAGGTAGATGCACTGCCACTCCTCGTCCTCCATGCGGCTGATGCGCACGCGACGGGCCATCTCGCTGTCCTTGGTGTCGAAGAAAAGGTTGTAGCGGCGGGCGAGCCCGCTCCGCATCCAGCGTTTCTCAAGCTCCTCCACGAATGACGGCTTCATCTGGAACGGGCCGATGCTGAAATCACAACGTCCGGTTCCACCGCTGACATAAAGAGCCTTGACCGCTCCGGTCTCCATCTTGTCCTTGAACATGTTGTAGCGGATAAGCTCCGGGAATATCACGGCCTCCGCAATGTCGCACGGCACTTCATATTCAGTCCATATCTCCTGCCATCCGGCACGGTGCGTCCGGCAATAAGTATTTGCAGCGCCATCATCGGGAGAAGGCGCTGCAAATGCAAACATCAATGATAGGATTAAAGCTTGTAGGTGCACTTGACTATCTCTATTCCGTAAACGTGCCGCTTCTCCTCTTCGCCCCCTACGTCGTTCAGATCTGTCTCGACTGCATTATGGGTTATCCAGACAATCTTGTCGGCAAATTTCTGGATGGCGACAGGGTAGACCACATCACCTTCCGGAAGCTGGAGCCACTGGCCCTTGGCATTGTAGATGACCTCGCGCTTGCCGTCAGAGCTCTTCCATACTGCGCTTTCAGGCTGGGTCATGCCAGGGAGGGTCTCAGGATTGAAATCCTTGCCCACTTTGACAAGCTTGCCGTTCTGCTCCTGGCAGATGTCGCCGTTTTCGTCAACATAGTAGAGATACTTTCCTGAGATGACATCGTCAACCCTTGCGGCGACGAAGAATTCCGGCCACCAAAGAGCGTCAGTCACCTTTCTGATGACTTCTTCCTTGTACATCGGAGGATAGTCGCTCGGGAACTCGCTGTAGGCCTCCTCAAGGATGTCACCGGCTTCGATGACCACATTGAGAGGAGCCCTCCATATTCCGCATTCAGGAATGAATTCCGCAGCGGCTTCTTCACGCATGACCTTGATGAACGCCGGCATCTCGTTCTTTACGTTGTCGAATCTCTTCTGTACGTCCGCACTCCAGAGACCGGCGGCGCGCAGACGATAGGTCTTGATGGCCTCAAGAGCCTGGAGATAAAGCGGATTGTAGACAGAAGGATCGTCGGTTGAATAGATCTTGGTCTTGATATCCTCGACTTTCTTGCGCTCTGCCGCGCTGAATTTAGCATCGATGTCGCTACCTGCGGCAAGGGCGTCGTACATAGGCTGTGTGGCTTTGGCGAACTTGCTGGCGTTGGCTGCATATTCCTTCACACCAAGCTTGTCCTCGAAATTGCGTGCGTTGGCGAGACCTTCCATGAGGTCATCAGTGCCCTCGAAGGACTTCATGGCATTCTGGGACGCTGCCATCACTTTCTTCTTCATGGCCTCGGCGCGCTTTGAATATGAGGCTCCGTCCTGAGCCTTCATCTTCTTCTCATAGGCATCGAGCTCGCGGGTGTCAGGCTCCGGCTGGGACATGATCTTGCGCAGTTCGGCAGGGGTCTTGCCAGTGACATACTTCGTCTCCGCAGGGTCAGCCTCGTAGACCTTCATGATTGCGTTGATGGCGTTCTTTTCCATCATGGCGGCAGCCTCCTCGGCGCCCGTGCCCTGCATCTGGTCCATACGTGCCTGGGCCTTCGCTGCTGCGGCCTGCATGTCAACTCCGCCGAACATCGCACTGACCATCTTCGCCTCCAGCGCCTCACGCTCTGAGTCGCTCAGTGTGTTGTTCTCCAAGGCGTCGAATTCGGCACGGGTCAGTCCGAACGCTGCAGCGATCTTGTTTGCCTGCTTCTCTCTCCACTCAAGTGAGAATTCATCCTCGCACGTGGTGTCGGCGTTGAGCTCCTCAGCGCGCATGGTGACTTTCTTGATGGCATGGTAGTAGGCTATCATCTTCTCCTCTGTTGGATCTGCAAGTTCTTCAGCTGAAGGGACTTTCGGGAATTCATTCATGAGGGGGACAGGGAACTCGGCAGTGCTCGGAGTGACGGTCTCGGTCCAGCCGAACGAGCTTGAACGCCTCCTTTCCAGCTGCTTGTCAGGACTTGAGAACACGACTTTGCCGTCGCTCTGATTGAGAACGGAGTTCGCCTGCTCATGATCTTCGGCTTCTGCCTCGACCTGGCTGTTCTCCTGTGTATTGCCTGATTTGTCGCCTAACTT
>JAKSJH010000101.1 GCA_024398315.1 Bacteroidales bacterium | reverse complement strand
CAAAAAAGCAGAAATGAATAATGTTTGAACTGATCTATCCTGTTTCGCCGGCCCCGGTCCTTCCACTTCCGACCTCATCCTCTCCCGGGGACAGGCCGGTGATAAAAGGAGAGATGGTCCCTGTGGTGACCGAGTACGGTCTCGTGGAAGGCCAGGCTTCTAGGCAGTATGTCCACGGCGGGTCCATGCTTCTTCATCCTGTCGTCCATCTTCACATAATCAACCGTCTGGGCGAGATATTCATCCAGAAACGTTCGATGAAGAAGGATTTCCTGCCGGGCATGTGGGACACTGCGGTCGGGGGGCATGTCGACTACGGCGAGTCGCTGGAGTCCGCCCTCCACAGGGAGGCTTCAGAGGAACTGGGCCTTGTGGAGTTCAATCCTGTCTATCTGAAGTCCTATGTCTGGAAGTCCAGGCGCGAGAAGGAACTTGTCAACATCTACGCCGCTGTCGGCAATTTCAAGATAGACCCGTCCAACGATGAGGTGTCGGAAGGCCGCTGGTGGTCTTTCGATGAGATTGACAGCAACCAGGGAAAAGGAATATTCACACCCAACTTCGAGGAGGAGTTCAATTCGATAAGGGCTTCTCTCACCGCTCTGCTTTGATGATATGCTGGATCGCAATGACATAATCCGTCAGCAGCCTCTTCTGAGCGTCGGAATCATGACAGCCCGGGAGATCTCTTTCGAACTGGTTTCCGACGGCGGGGGAGTACGCAGGGCCGTCTGGTCGGACGGACGCATCGCGTTCGAAGGCAGGCAGTACGATGAACTGACCTTCCCGGCCAGGTCCGGGGGCGGCCTGTTCGCTGAACCTTCCTTCGTTCTGCACGACGTCACCATCGGCGTCAGTGTCCACTGGGAGCGGAAAGTGACCCAGACCTTCGCCGGAACATTGAAGATCATCGTGAATGGAGACTCGCTCACGGCAGTCAACATTGTCGGTGTGGAGGACTACCTTCTCAGCGTCATATCCTCCGAGATGAAGTCCACGGCCAGCCTCGAGTTCCTCAAGGCACATGCCGTCATCTCCCGCTCGTGGGTGATGTCGAGAATCCTCGGGAGGCCCTCCAAAGGCTCCCGCAGATCCACCTGCATGGTGTCGGACAAGGAAATCATCCGATGGTTCGACCAGGAGGACCACTCCCTGTTCGATGTATGTGCGGATGACCACTGCCAGCGCTACCAGGGATGCACCATGGCCGTCGGAGAAACCGTCCGTACAGCCGTTGAACAGACCTGGGGACAGGTCCTTGAATATGAAGGGAGGATCTGCGACGCCCGCTTCTCCAAGTGCTGCGGTGGCGTCTCCGAGACTTTCGGAACCTGCTGGGAAGACGCCTCGCATCCTTATCTTCAGGCACTGCCGGACACTCCTGACCATTCCGCTGAAGAAAAGCCATTCTGCGACACTTCCGACGAAGCCATCCTCTCCCAGGTCCTCAATGACTATGACCTGGAGACCAGGGACTTCTTCAGATGGACCGTTGAATATGACAGGAAGTCCCTCTCTGAACTGATCCGGGCACGTTCCGGCATTGATTTCGGCACCATACGGGACCTGGTCCCTGTAGAGCGCGGTGGCTCCGGGAGAATATCCCGCCTCCTCATAAAAGGAGATGCCGCTGAACTGGTCGTCGGCAAGGAACTTATGGTCCGCCGCTGGCTTTCTCCGTCTCATCTCAAAAGCTCCGCCTTCGATGTCTCCTGGTCCGGTGACAATCTCGTTCTTCAAGGAAAAGGATGGGGCCACGGTGCCGGTCTCTGCCAGATCGGCGCTGCAGTTATGGCCAGTCGCGGCTACTCATATTCACAGATACTGGAACATTACTATCCGGGCAGTTCCCTGGTAGTCATCAACGACAAGACAAATGACTGACAAGACAAGAAGGAACCCATGGCTCTGGGTCCCGCCATGCTACATATTCGAAGGCCTTCCCAACGCCATTGTGAACACGGTCTCCCTGATTGTGTTCAAGAACATGGGGATTCCGAACGACAAGCTGACCTTCTTCACTTCGATGCTGGCATTCCCGTGGATCCTCAAGCTGGTCCTGAGCCCGGTCGTGGACACGGTCAGCAAGAAGAGGACATGGACAATCCTAATGCAGATGATGATGGTAGTCTGCACCTTCGTGCTCGGACTCTCCCTGCCGAGATGCACTCTGAGCCTCATCCTGATCCTCTTCCTGGTCACCGCCTTCGCTTCGTCGATCCACGACATCGCCGCCGACGGATTCTACATGCTAGGCCTCGATGAACACACCCAGTCCCTCTTCGTGGGAGTCCGCAACACCTTCTTCCGCCTTGCGCTCCTCTGCGGCCAGGGCCTTCTCGCAATCATTGCCGGAATTTTCCAGAACAAGGGAGTCGATTCCGTCACCTCGTGGTCCTACACCCTCATGGGCTGCTCCGTCGTGATGGCCGGGTTCTCCATCTGGGACCTCGTGGTCCTGCCCAAGCCTGCCTCCGACATGGCCCGCGAAGGCAGCTCCATCTCAAGCGTGCTCAAGGAACTGGGCTCACTCTTCGTAACCTTCTTCAAGAAGAAGGAGATTGTCTCGGCTCTCCTTTTCCTCCTTCTCTACCGCCTTCCTGAGGCGTTCTCGCTCAAGATTCTCATCCCATTCCTGAAAGATTCGCCTGATGTCGGCGGCCTGGGACTGGATGATGTCCAGGTGGGCCTCGCCAACGGAACCATAGGCGTCGTCGCCCTTCTTGTCGGAGGAATCCTCGGAGGCATCGCCGGCGGCAAGTGGGGACTGAAGAAATGCCTGATTCCTATGGCTTTGAGCCTTGCTCTCCCGTGCGCTGTCTACCTCTATCTGGCTGTCGCCCAGCCGGCCGGAGTCCTTCCCGTCTACATCTGCATCGCAGTCGACCAGTTCGGCTACGGCTTCGGCTTCACCGCCTACACCCTCTACATGCTCTATTTCTCAAGAGGCCAGTTCCAGACTTCCCACTATGCCTTCTGCACGGTGTTCATGACCTTCAGCATGATGCTCCCGGGCCTCGTGGCCGGCAAGATACAGCTCGCCATCGGCTATCCGGCCTTCTTCGCCATGGTCATGGCCTGCTGCATAGTGACAATGGCGGTGACCCTTCTGACCAGGTCCAAGGTCGACGCCGACTACGGCAAGAGCAAGCAATGACAAAAGAACAATCAATGAATATGTCAAGGAATATGACGAAATCACTTCTGGCGACCGTTACCGGTCTTCTGATCTTATCCTTTTCCTCTGTGGCCCAGGTGCTTCCGGGTGTCGAGGTGCTTGAAAAAAGGGGGTTCGAAGGCCTGAAGGGCAAGAATGTCGCCCTGCTTACCAACCCCAGCGGCGTAGACCGCAACCTACGCTCGACCATAGACATACTGGCAGGTGCCGAGGGCGTCAATCTCAAGGCTCTGTTCGCTCCTGAGCACGGAGTCCGCGGGGACGTCTACGCAGGAGGCTCCGTTTCGGACGGAAAGGACCCGAAGACAGGTGTCCCTGTATATTCACTCTACGGCTCCACGAAAGCCCCAACGGCCAAGATGCTGGAGGGAATCGACGTGCTGGTCTACGACATCCAGGGCGTGGGCAGCCGTTCCTACACCTTCATCAGCTCGCTGGGCCTTGCAATGCGCTCCTGCGCCGAAAACGGTGTCAGCGTGATGGTCCTTGACAGACCGAATCCGCTCGGAGGCAACAAGGTCGAAGGACCTCTCGTGGAGCCCGGCTTCCACTCCTTCGTCAGCCAGTACCGTATTCCTTACATCTACGGACTGACAGTCGGCGAACTTGCCATCCTGCTGAATGAAGAAGGCCTCAACAGGGGAGTGGATGGCTCCCTGAAACCTCTGAAATGCAATCTCTCAGTCATCCCTATGGAAGGATGGACCAGGGATATGCTCTACTATGACACCGGACTTCCATGGGTGCTCCCTTCCCCGAACATCCCTTACCCGGAGTCAGCCATCAACTATCCTTCTTCAGGAATATGCGGGGAGTTCAGCGGCTATCTGAACATCGGAATCGGATACACACTTCCTTTCGGAGTCTTCGCTGCCGAGTGGATCGATGCGGACCGCTTCAAGGAAAAGCTGGACAGTTATGATATTCCTGGCATCGCTTTCAGAACAATCCACTTCAAGCCGTTCTCCGGTGCCAACCAAGGGAAACTGGTTCACGGGGTTCAGTTTCATTACACTGATTTTGAGGCGGCTACGTGTACACTCACTCAGTTCTACGTGATGCAGGCCATCCATGAACTCTACCCTGACCATGACCCTGTCGGAACCGCTCCTGCGCGGGATTCCATGTTCGACAAAGTTTGTGGTACGGATTATGTAAGGAAAACGTTTAAAGTCAGGATGAGGGTCGAGGACATACTGGACAGGTGGTCCGGGGATGTGGAGGATTTCAAAAAGCTCTCCTGCAAGTACAAACTTTATCAGTAACCTTTAAATATTCTTCGATATGAAAAACATGTTCACATTCGCGCTTTCCGCAGTCGTAGCATCAGCACTGCTGGCTGCACCGGTTTGCGGATATTCACAGGCCAGGAGCTCTTCCGGCGCATCGAGGTCTTCATCCTCTTCCAGCGCCAGCAGAAGTTCTTCATCTTCAGCCTCTTCGTCAGCCCGTAGTTCATCACCGTCAAGAAGCAGTTCTTCGGTGTCATCAACTCCGTCCCGTTCCTCTTCCATGAGCAGCAGCTCTTCCCGCTCCTCTTCGATGAGCAGTTCATCCCGCTCTTCCGCAGTGAGCAGCTCCGCTCCTCAGACCAGGAACTCATCGACCGCTTCCAGAAGCTCCAGCGCCACGAGCTCTTCGTCACGCTCATCTTCCGCCAGCAGTTCGACTCCTCAGACCAGGAACTCATCAACCGCTTCCAGAAGCTCCAGCAGCACGAGCACTTCGTCCCGCTCTTCTTCTTCAACGGCTTCCAGGTCCTCATCGCCTTCATACGGCACCAACGGACAGTCTTCGAGCAGAAGCTCCGCCGCTTCCTCTTCCACCTCTAGCAGGAGCTCATCAGCTTCTACCTCAAGCAGAAGTTCGGCAGCTTCTACCTCTAGCAGAAGTTCTTCTTCAAGAGTGGCCACCAACCTCGGTTCATCCAACACATCCACCAGAAGCAGCGCCGCAAGGAGCTCTTCCGCAAGATCTGCCAGGAAGAACGAGCCGGTTGTCGGCAACGTGACCAGAGGCGGTCTCGCCTCAGGCGCCAACGTGATGAACGAGAAGAAGAGTGATTTCATGCGCATCGGAGATGACAGGAACGTCCACAGAATCCCTCCTCGCGAGAGAGATTTCATGCCATGGGACCGTCCTTGCCACTTCTGGGGCAGAGATCCTCACTTCTACGGCTACAGGGTCCACACCCTGCCTGTCGGATTCAGAAGAATGACCTACTGGGGCATCGAATACTGCTTCTACAACGGAATCTACTACAGGCCTTACGGCGGCATCTATGTCGTCTGCAGACCTCCGGTAGGAATCTGCATCGAGGCAGCCATCGATGACATAATCTTCCATACGGTACGTTTCGCCTACTTCAACAACACCTACAGACTCTACAAAGCCATTGACACCAACAACAGGATCATTGACGAGCAGAACCGTCTGATAGCACAGAACAATGCCACCATTGCGGCGCAGAACGCAGCGCTTGCTCTCAACTCCACCAGGGCCGACGATGCCTACACCATCGCCAACAGGCTCGGACTTGCACAGAGCTACGCCTACGCCGACAAGGAGTACTTCTACCAGGATGGTGTCTTCTACATCATCAACGCAAAAGGCAAGTACGAGGTCATTGTTCCGCCTTCCGGAGCTCTCGTGACCGAACTTCCTGATGACTACGACATCATCACGCTCGGCGGTGAGGACTACTACAAGGTTGACGACACCGTCTATCGTCTGACCCTGGTCGACGGCACTCCTTATCTGGAGGTTCTCGGACAGATGTACGGCGAACTCTCAAGAAAGTATGACTACAACTACTGATCATAAATAACAACAATCCAGAGGGGGGGGGACTTCAGTTCCCCCTTTTTCCCGTTCATAAGATATGGACCAGCTACGCAGACTTTTCAAGGAATATTCCGGTCAGGAAGTGACCGACATCGAGGAGATGGCCTCATCCGGCAGCAACAGGAGATATTTCCGTCTCAAGGGCGGGAATGTCTCCATGATAGGTGTCATAGGTACCAGCAAGGAGGAGAACAACGCTTTCATCAAGCTTTCCTCCCATTTTCTGGAGAAGGGGGTCAACGTACCGAGAGTATATGCAGTGTCAGATGACCTTCTGAGATACCTGCAGGAGGACCTGGGCGATTCCCAATTGTATTCGATGGTCTCCCAGGGACGCGAATGCGGGGAGTACAGCCCCTATGAATGCAGGCTCCTCTTCCGTACGATGGAGATGCTCCCGAAGATCCAGTTCAAGGGCTCCCAGGGACTGGACTGGTCCGTCTGCTACCCGGAACCGGCTTTCAACGAGAGGATGGTGATGTTTGACTTGAACTATTTCAAGTATTGTTTCCTGAAGGCCACGGGACTGGATTTCAATGAGGTTCTCCTTCAGGACGATTTCGAGAAGCTGCGCGACGACATCATGCAGGACATGGGTGACACGTTCATGTACCGCGACTTCCAGGCCAGGAACGTGATGGTCAAGGACGGAGAGCCATATTTCATAGACTTCCAGGGAGGCCGCAGGGGACCGATCTACTATGACGTGGCTTCGTTTGTCTGGCAGGCGAGGTCCCGCTACCCGGAGAAGCTCCGCAAGGAACTGGTCCAGACCTATCTCAAGGCCCTGAAGGGCTATATGGACATCAGCGAGGAGAGATTCAACGATCGTCTCCGCCTGTTCGTTCTTTTCAGGACGCTCCAGGTGCTTGGTGCCTACGGATTCAGGGGCTATTTCGAAAAGAAGCCGCATTTCCTTGGCAGCGTGCCTTACGCCCTGGGCAACCTCAGAAGGCTGCTTGAGGTCCCTTTCACTGAATATCCCTACCTGAACGAAGTCCTCGAGAAACTCACCACCATGCCCCAGTTCAACGAAATCGTCGAAGACAAGAGACTGGAGGTCAGGATATTCAGTTTCGCCTATAAGAAGGGCATCCCTGTGGACACCACGGGCAACGGCGGAGGCTATGTCTTCGACTGCCGCGCCATCAACAATCCTGGCAAGTATGAGCATTACCGTCAGTTCACCGGAATGGACCAGGAGGTGATCCGTTTCCTTGAGGACGACGGTGAGGTCGATACATTCCTCGACAGCGTCTACTCTCTTGTCGAGAACCATGTCAAACGCTTCATAGAGAGAAAGTTCACACATCTTCAGGTGAGTTTCGGATGCACCGGCGGCCAGCATCGCTCCGTCTATTGTGCTGAGCATCTCGCGAAATATCTTTCAGACAGGTTCGACGTGAAGATCACGTTGTCTCACCGTGAACTCGGCATAGAGAAAATCTTCTAGGATGAAAGCGCTTGTCTTTGCCGCAGGTCTCGGAACGAGGCTCAAACCGTTGACCGACACTCTTCCGAAGGCCCTTGTACCGGTCGGCGGGAAACCGCTCCTCCTTCATGTGGTCGAGAAGCTGAAGAAGGCCGGTATCGATGAAATCACAGTGAACGTCCATCATTTCGCGGACAAGATAGCTGAATATGTCCGTGAACAGGACAGTTTCGGCATCAAGGTCAATCTGTCGTTCGAACGCGAGCTCCTGCTGGAGACCGGCGGAGGTGTCGCCCACGCCCGTCAGTTCCTTGAGGGGGAGCCTTTCCTTATCCATAACGTGGACATCCTCTCGAACCTGGACATCGGGTGGTTCGAGAAGGAATCCGATCCTGAAGCGCTGGTCAATCTTCTTGTCAGCGAGCGCACCACCCAGCGCTATCTTCTTTTCAACGATGAGATGGACATGGTAGGGTGGACCAACGTCGCGACCGGTGAAGTCCGGAGCCCTTACCCTGACCTGAATCCTGCAGAATGCCGCAGGCTGGCCTTCGCCGGGTTCCATCTGGTGTCTGACGGGATATTCAAGGTGTTCGAGGAGGATTCATGGCCTGAAAGGTTCCCGATAATGGATTTCTATATTCAGGAATGTGCGAGACATAGAATCCACGGAGTCTGCTCTTCATCGCTCCGTATGGTCGATGTCGGAAAGCTCGACACTCTGGCCATGGCCGAGGAATTCCTTTCAACTCTTTAGAAGCTGTTTTGAAATAGTAAACTTTATTTCTTATGAATCTTTTTGGTCTGAATTTCCTCTTTCATCAGTCACATAGCTGCTGCTATGCTCCTTCTTCAAGAGAAAATTAATCCTCAAAAATCTTCTATAACAAATTTTGTCAACCATTTCAAAACAGCTTCTTAGAAACTCGTCTTTTTTCAGGCTGTCCGCTCTGTCACAACGGAGTCGGGTTCATTGCCGGAACCTTCCGCCGGAGGGGTCCTGAACACCTTGTAGCCGATGGCAGCGATGAATATGCTCATCAGCGGACTTATGATGTTGAAGAAGCAGAAAGGGAGGTAGGTGAGTGTCGGGACACTGAGTATGGTGGCCTGCGTCATTCCGCAGCTGCTCCATGGAATGAGCGGGGATGTGACTGTAGCCGAATCTTCGACCGCCCGGCTGAGAAGCCTGCCTTCGAATCCTTCCTTCTTGTAGACATCCGAGAACAGGTTTGCTGACAGGATGATAGACAGATACTGGTCTGACACCACCGTGTTGAGGAACGTTCCTGTCACTACCGTCGAGCCTACGAGCGATGTCCTGCCCTTCGCCATGGAGACAAGCTTCCTGCCGATTGTCTCCAGCATTCCGCTGGCCTTCATGCTGGCGCCGAAGCACATTGCGCAGATGATCAGGAATATGGTGTTGAGCATTCCTAGCATTCCTCTGGAAGCCACGAGTGAGTCTACGTCCGCATTGCCGGTCTTGACTGAAACCGAATCGTAGATAGTCCTCACAGACCCTGCGAACATGGCTTTGGCATTGCTTCCTTCTTTGACGACATCGGCCCCTATCCCGTGGATGATGTCCGGCTGGAATATCAGGGCTGCCACGGAGGCCATGACTGTGGAAATGGCCAGGACGGGGATTGCCGGAACCTTCCTGGCGATCAGGACTGCAGTCAGCACCGGGACTATGAGCAGCCA
>JAKSJH010000100.1 GCA_024398315.1 Bacteroidales bacterium | reverse complement strand
ATCTTCGGTCTGAACATGGGCATCAGAGGAGCGGCCATCGCGACAGTCGCCTGCCAGTTCCTCGCCATGCTGTATTCCATCTGGTACTACACCCGCAAGGACAATGTGCTCCACCTGCCCGACACATTCTTCGGGCTGGACTGGAGAATTGCCAAGGACTCGCTCGCAATCGGCCTGGGACCGTTCCTGATGAACGCCGCATCCTGCATCGTGACCATGTTCATCAACCAGCAGCTGCTCAAGTACGGCGGCGACCTGGCGCTGGGAGCCTTCGGAATAATCCACAGGATCAACTTCCTGTTCATCATGGTGGTGATGGGACTGAACCAGGGCATGCAGCCGATAGCAGGCTACAACTACGGAGCCCGGAAATATTCAAGAGTGCGGGAAGTCTTCGTCAGGACCCTGGGATGGGCCACGATAGTCTGTGCCCTCTGGTTCACCGCCTCGGAATTCTTCCCTGGAATGATGGTAAGGATATTCACAGACGACACGACGCTCACACAGATGTCGGTCAGGGGGCTGAAGGTAATGAACCCGGCCGTCCTGATCGTCGGTCTGCAGATGGTCTCAACCAACTTCTTCCAGAGTCTCGGCATGGTGAGCAAGTCCATCTTCCTCTCACTGAGCAGGCAGCTTCTGTTCCTTGTGCCACTGATCTACCTGTTTCCTCTGGCCTGGGATCTGGACGGAGTGCTGATGGCATTCCCTGCCGCCGACACCATCTCAACGCTGGTCACCCTCGTCATGGTCCTCGCTCTGTTCCGCAAATTCAAGAAACTCAATGACGGCGACGCGCCTGTCGTGCTCGGAAGCCACATCAAATACCCCATCGGACATGGATAAGCACACAGTCATAACCATCGGACGGCAGTTCGGCAGCGGCGGCAAGCAGGTCGCCCTTGAAATCGGCAGAATTCTGGGGATCAGGGTCCTTGACAAGGAACTGATTGTAGAAGCCGCACGTGAAAGCGGACTGGGGAAAGGTCTCTTCGAGAAGATGGACGAAAGGAAGAACCTCTACTCCATCAACGCCGGATTCGGCGGCAACGAACTTTTCCAGATTCAGAGCAACGTGATAAGCAGGATAGCTGAAGAAGGCGACGCAATCTTCGTGGGCAGATGCTCGAACTACGTCCTCAGGGAGACTCCTTCCCTGGACGTGTTCCTGACCGCACCGTCGGAGGTCCGTGCAGCGAGGGTGATGGAGAGATGCTCCGTCTCCGAGAAGGAGGCTCTTTCGATGATGCAGAAGCAGGACAAGGCCAGGGCGGCCTACTACAACTTCTTCAGTTTCGGGGACTGGGGCGCGGCGAGCGACTACGATCTCTGCCTGGACTCCTCCATGCTCGGAATCGAAGGTACGGCGGAATACATAATAGAATTCGGCAGGAAGGCCGGAATCATCAGATAGCTTTTGAATATGACAGGAAAGAGGATGGCCATCGCCGCCCTTGCCGGCGTGCTTCTCATCATCGCAGGTGCGACGGCATTCTGCAGGCTTTCGCACAAGGAGGAAGAAGTGCTGAAAGTGCCGAACGACCTCAACGCCTGCCTGACAAACGAACTCTCCGACACGTCCTCGCTGAAGGACATCGACAGGCTGGTCAAGGAATACATGCATTACTGGGCTCTCAAGGGCGTTTCGCTCTCAGTGATGAGGAACGATTCGCTTCTCTTCTCCAAAGGCTACGGCAATGCCGACACGGACACTCCCATGACACCGGGACACACGCTCAGGATGGCCTCGGTTTCCAAGCTTGTCACAGCGACAGGAATAATGGTCCTCCAGGACAGGGGGCAGCTCAGCATCAAGGACAAGGTATTCGGCCCTGAAGGCATCCTCAACGACTCCGTCTACAATGCTGCGATCACGGACTCGCTCTACTACACGATCACAGTGGAGGATCTGATGCGCCACAAGGGCGGTTTCTCCCGCAAGGGCGGCGACCCGATGTTCTCCACCAGATGGATAATGATGCAGAACAGGTGGAGGGAGGTTCCCACCCAGGAGCAGCTGATGAAACTCCAGCTCGGCCGTCCTCTCAAGTTCGAACCCGGAACCACTCAGGAATATTCAAACTTCGGCTACCTCGCCCTTTCTATGATCATCGAGAAAGTCTCGGGGATGCCTTATGAAGATTTCATGCAGGAGAACGTTCTGAAGCCGGCAGGATGCAGGAACTTCCACATTGCGGGCAACTACTACAAGGACAAGCATCCGGACGAGGTGCGCTACTACGTACAGAAGGACGACGAGCCTGCAGAAGAGTTCAACAACAGCGGCAGGATGGTGCTGCGGTGCTACGGAGGCAACAACGTGACCGGTCTTTCCGGTGCCGGAGCCTGGGTCGCATCGACTCCCGAACTGGCTCTTCTCGTCGCTTCCATCGACGGCAAGGACGAAGTGCCTGACATCATCAGTCCCGAGAGCGTCGCCGCCATGACTGAATATGTCAACCCAGAGACTTTCTCGCTCGGATGGAATGACACCAAACCTAACGGTGAATGGTCCAGGACGGGCACGTTCGCCGGAACCAGTGCTCTGATCAAATGCTTCCCGGGAGGCGAATGCTGGGTCTTCATAACAAACACCAGCACCTACAAGGGTCCGTACCTGTCCCAGTACACTTCCGAGCTCTTCGACAAGATGCGCGAGGCCTGCTCGGACAAGTTCCCGGTCAGGAACCTCTTCTACGACACAATAGAAATTCCTGAATCTCAGCAGGTTGAGCAATAGTTCCCGTATTCGCTCCCATATTCGTTGAAAATTGCTATTTTTGCATCACAAGTTGATGTGGGGATGGCAGAGGAGAGAGATATAGTCAGCATCAGCCTTCCGTTCGCGTCCGGTGTCGCAGCGGGGCTGTTCTTTTTTTCAGGGACGGCAGGTCCTCCCTGGGCTGCGGCGGCTGTGGTTTCCGTCCTGCTGGCTGCAAGTGTGCCGCTGGTGCCGCTGGTCTGCAGGAAGGAGCTGGTGCCGCCCGAGGTACCGGTCGCCATCATGTTCCTTGTCGCCGGGCTGTTCTGCGCAGTCAATTCAATCCTTCTGGGTCTGTCCGGTGACTCGGGTCCGGGATGGAGCCTTCCTCAGGTGGCAGTGTCACATCTCCGGGACACAATAGACGGGATCCCCTATGCTTCGGAAGGCACGGGGGCTCTGGTCAAGGCTCTTCTCACGGGTGACCGCAGCGATCTTCCCGGTGAGACGGTCAGAGTGTTCCGTGACTCCGGGGCATCTCACATCCTCGCGCTTTCCGGTCTGCATCTAGGCATGATCTATCTGCTTCTGTCCAGGATTCTCTCACCTGTCGGCAATTCTCCTTCCGCCAGGAGGATCAGGTACTTCCTGATCATCGGGCTTTCGCTTTTCTACTGTCTCATGACCGGGGCGGGAGCGTCGATCGTCAGGGCCTTCCTGTTCATTTTTTTCGGTGAGACGGCGAGGCTTCTGGGACGGGAAAGGTCTTCCATCAGGATATTCCTCTTCTCGATGACTCTGCAGATGGCTCTGATGCCTCAGGTCTGCACCACTCTGGCTTTCCAGCTTTCCTATCTTGCGATGGCCGGAATATGCTTCGTCTATCCGTCGCTTGAGGCCGTGTATCCGGCTTCAGAAGGAGGGCACGGATTCAACCCCATGCGCAGAATCTGGCAGAGCGCTTCTCTATCGATCTCCTGCCAGCTGTTCACCACTCCCCTTGTGTGGCTGCGTTTCCACACCTTCCCTGAATATTTCCTTATCACTAATCTCCTGGCCCTTCCTCTGACAAGCGGCATAATGGTTCTGACCATCGTCACCGTGGTCCTTTCGGCACTGGGAATCTGTCCGGCAGCCCTCGTCTGCATCGACGACCGCCTTATCCAGCTTCTCGTCACCTGCCTGGAAATCATCGCCTCACTGTAGCCAACTGCTGTCAAGGAGTATACCTCCTGGGAACGTCGGCTTCGCCGACCCCTTCCGAAAGCCTGCGGCTTTCTCCCTCCCTCTAGCGCCGAGGTCGTGAGGGTGTTTACAGCAAGCATTTTGATGCTTGCGGCCCGAGCAGCAGGGCTTTAGCCCGCCGGAAGGCATTGTTCCCAGGAGGTATACTCCTTGACAGCCTCTCAGACGAAAAGGGAGTGGATGGAACAGACCAGATCTCTGAAGGAATGCTTCAGGAAGGCGAAAGACCTTTCGAGCATCGGCCTTGAAGGATCCTTCCAGACGGACGGGACGGGATCGATGTCGGTCACGGCGGCGATGCCTGGTGCGACGACACGAGGGATCCCGGCCTGTACAAGCCGCGATCCGGCCGCATATTCATAGAAACTGTTCCTGAATATGTCAGAAGGAGAAGACAGTTTGCGGAGGATGCTCCCGGGGAACATCAGGAAACACGGGTCGAAAGTGTGGCACGGAACAGGGATGACAGGGTCCGGTTCGACCAGCCTGCCCTTCCGGGACCAGCCACCATGGACGATGGCCCCGGACCTGCCGGTGACAGTCCCCACCAGCAAAGCCCTGTGACCGAGGAATTCCGAATTCTCGATGAAAGAAAGGACAGTCCCCTCCTTGATCAAGAACGGTGAGGAAAGCCACAGTATCAGGTCCGGAGCCGAAGATGGGTCCGAATGCCAGGACGACAGCAGAGACTGCGCATCAGCCGGCGTGACGATTTCAAATGAATATTCACCCTCGGACATGATCGGATCGATCTGGCGCTGGCACTCACCGACACAGACGTCAAGAGCGGTCCGGTCAGAACCGGAAGCGCATATCACCACGACGATCTTCATCGCTAGTCAAGTTTAAGAACGGCCATGAATGCGCTCTGAGGCACCTGGACGGTACCTATCTGACGCATTCTCTTCTTGCCCTCCTTCTGCTTCTCGAGAAGCTTCCTCTTTCTGGTGACATCACCGCCATAACACTTGGCGGTCACATCCTTGCGGACCTGCTTGACAGTTTCCCTGGCGATTATCTTCGCACCGATCGCAGCCTGGATAGGAATGTCGAACTGCTGCCTCGGGATGAGGTCCTTCAGTTTCACGCACATCTTCCTTCCGAAATCATAGGCGTTGTCCTCATGGATGAGGGAAGACAAGGCGTCAGCAGGCTCGCCGTTGAGAAGGATGTCCAGACGGACGAGTCTCGCCGGCCTGTAGCCGGTGATGTGGTAGTCGAAGGAAGCGTAACCTTTCGAAATGGTCTTCAGATTGTCGTAGAAGCCGAACACTATCTCCGAAAGAGGCATGTCATAGTTGAGCTCGACCCTGTCGGCGGTGATAAAATGCTGGCTGACCAGCGTGCCTCGTCTGTCGAGGCAAAGTTTCATGATAGGACCGAAGAAATCCGCCTTTGAGATGATCTGCGCACGGATGAAAGGTTCCTCTATGTGGTCTATCAGTGTCGGTGCCGGCATTCCGGAAGGGTTGTGGACATCGAGCACATCCCCCTGTGTCGTGAACACCTTGTAGGAGACATTGGGGACGGTCGTGATGACATCCATGTTGAATTCGCGGAAAAGTCGCTCCTGGACTATCTCAAGATGCAGGAGGCCCAGGAAACCGCATCTGAAACCGGAGCCCAGGGCCAGCGAGGACTCAGGCTCGTAGACGAACGAAGCATCGTTGAGCTGGAACTTCTCGAGAACGGAGCGGAGCTCCTCGAACTTGGACGCATCGACAGGATACATGCCCGCGAACACCATCGGCTTGACCTCCTCGAAACCTGAGATGGCCTTCAGGCACGGTTTGTCGACACGGGTGATTGTGTCACCGACCTTCACCTCGGCGGCGCTCTTGATGCCCGAGATGATGTAGCCCACAGAACCGCACGGAATCTCCTGAGCAGGCTGGAGCTTGAGTTTCAAGACACCCACCTCGTCGGCGGTATATTCCTGGCCGGTGCTGAAGAACTTGACCTTGTCACCAGTGCGGATGGAACCGTTGACGACTTTGAAATAGGCGATGACACCTCTGAATGAATTGAACACGGAGTCGAACACAAGAGCCTGGAGAGGAGCCTCCGGATCGCCTTGCGGTGCAGGGATGCGGTCGACAATGGCATCCAGTATCGGGGCCACTCCTTCTCCCGTGCGGGCTGAGACGCGGAACACGTCCTCCGGATCGCAGCCCAGAAGGTTGCAGACCTCGTCACACACCACGTCCGGCATAGCCGACTCCATGTCGATCTTGTTCAGCACCGGGATGATTTCAAGACCGTGGTCTATGGCAAGGTAGAGGTTGGATATGGTCTGGGCCTGTATTCCCTGCGTGGCGTCCACCACCAGAAGAGCTCCCTCGCAGGATGCGATGGAACGGGAGACCTCATAGGAGAAGTCGACGTGGCCGGGAGTGTCAATCAGGTTAAGCACGTATTTCTGTCCGTCCTTGTAGTGCTCCATCTGGATGGCGTGGCTCTTGATCGTGATTCCTTTTTCCTTCTCAAGATCCATGTCATCAAGCACCTGGGCCTCAAGATCCCTGTCAGAAAGGGTCTTTGTCAGTTCAAGAAGCCTGTCGGCCAGCGTACTCTTGCCGTGGTCGATGTGGGCGATGATGCAGAAGTTCCTTATTTCATTCATTTTCATACTTGCAAAAATAATCAAAAGCGATGAAACGACAAGTACGGAGAAGTCATCTGATTTGGCAAAATTATTGCAAAGAAGACGGACGCAGCACCTTATGACAGACAAGGAGATCATAGCCCTGATAAGGTCCGGACAGACAGAAACAGCGTTCAATGCTATAGTCGGAAACTACAACGAAAGGCTCTACTGGCATGTCCGGCATTTCCTGTGCTCCCATGAAGACACCGACGACCTGCTCCAGGAAATATTCATAAAAGTCTGGTCAGGCCTGCAGAACTTCCGAGGAGAGTCAGGCATCTACACCTGGCTGTTCAGGATAGCCACCAACGAATCCCTGAACTTCCTGCAGAAATGCAGGATACGTTCCATACTTCGTTTCGGCAGCCTTACGGACGAGATGGCACAGAAGATAGAGTCCGATCCCTATTTCAACGGAGATGAGATCGAGAGGGAGCTCGAGAAAGCCATCCACAGGCTCCCGGACAAGCAGAAGACTGTCTTTCTGATGAGGTACAGGGAGGATCTCCCTTACGAGGACATCTCCGAAATTCTCGGGACTTCCGTGGGTGCGTTGAAGGCGTCCTATCATTTTGCGAAAGAAAAAATACTCCAGGAGTTGGACATTAAGAATAAAAACATTAAACTTGACAGGAAAAAAATTGTCAAAGAGTTGCTTGATGATTGAGAATCATTATGGAAGGAATCAGAAAACACAATCCTATCGACGTTCCCGAAGGCTATTTTGACAGCCTGCGGACGCGTCTCGAGGCCATCCCCCACAAGGAGAGGGCCGAGAGAGGCGTATGGGAGAAGCTGATGCCTTACGCATCACTCGCAGCCTGTTTCGCAGTGCTGACACTGGCGGGTAACGCCGTTCTCCACCGCACTATTGAAGAAAAGGCTTCATCCGAAGATGAAGAACTCTACTACGCCGGACTCTCCAACAGTTTCCAGAACGAGCTCCTGCTCGGAAACGAAGTGATAGATGAGCCGGTTTCAGAAGATGACATCATCAACTATCTTATCGAATCTTCCGTAAGCGAGCAGTCTATCGCTTACCTTGACATGAAATGACACAGATGAGAAGAACAATCTTGACATTGGCCGCCACGGCCATCATGTGCATCTGCGCCGTCTCAGCGGCCGCACAGGACAACAACGGTCAGAAGGACCAGCCAATCGACTGGCACGACAGGATAAAGGCCGAGAAGATTGCGTTCCTCACGGACGCCATCGGACTGACAAGCGAGGAGGCCGAGAAGTTCTGGCCGGTCTACAACAAGTGCGAGGCGGAGAAGAAAGAAGCCTTCAAGGCCACATTCGCCGCATTCAAGGAACTCAACGAGGCCATCAAGTCCGGAAAGGACGACAAGACCGTCTCAAAGCTGCTGGACAAGTATCTGGACTGCCAGACCAGGGAGAAGGAGATTGACAGGAAATATCTCGCCGAATACGGCAGGATCCTCTCCAGCACCAAGGTCGCCAAGCTCTTCATCGGAGAAGAGAGGTTCAGACGTCAGCAGATCTACAGGCTCAAGGAAAACGGGCCGGCTAAACAAGGCAGATAGACAGGATCAAGCATCCAGCAAATAATGGTCAAGCGGGGAAGGGTACGTTGTACGCTTCCCTGCTTCGTTCATGAGGGTGAACTCTTCTTCGACACAGGTCACCGGCTGCCCCCTCCTTACAAAGCGGACCACGACACGGGAAGGTTGTTTCCTTGGCACAGTCCTCACTCTCAATAGTTTCCAAGGGACGAAGCCACACATCCTGGCATGCCTGAGCAAGGCTTTCTCCTGATCCGCCGGAAGGACCAGAGCCACCCTTCCCGATGGAGCGAGATGCTTCTGCGAATATTCCAGCACGTCCCTGTAGGAAAGCGATTCCTCCTCGGTGACCGAGGTCACGCCGGTGTGCCTCGCCGCATTTCTTCTCTGCTGAGGAGCCTGGAGGGAATTGTCGAAATAGGGAGGATTCGAGAGGATTAGATCATATTCATCATCCCTGTCAAAGTTCTTCAAGGATGAATTGAAGGAGAGCAGATGTCCTTTCCAAGGGGAGGATTCGAAGTTGGAGGCGGCTTCTCCGGCGGACGGGGCGTCTATGTCGATGGCATGGATTTCAAAGTCCGGGTTAAGTTCGGACAGCCTCTGTGCCACCATCAGGGCCACGGTGCCAGTGCCAGTGCCTATGTCGAGCACTTTCCTGTCGGACGGGAGGACTTCCGTAAATGCACCGAGGAGAACGCCGTCGGTGTTGACTTTCATCGCCGAACGTTCGTTAATGACGTCGAACTGCTTGAAATGGAAAACGCCCATCTTCGAGTCCGGAATCACTCGTCCACGAAAAGGCCGTCGCGCATGAAAAGCGAACGGTCGCACATCTTAGCAAGTTCCGGATCGTGGGTGACTATGACTATAGTCTGACCGTAGGTGTCCCTCAAGTCGAAGAAAAGCTGGTGTATCTCAGCCTTCGTCTTCGTGTCGAGGTTCCCGGACGGCTCGTCAGCATAGAGAATCGCAGGCTTGTTGATCAAGGCCCTTGCAATGGCCACTCTCTGCTGCTCTCCGCCGGAAAGTTCGGAAGGCTTGTGGTCGATTCTGTCAGAAAGG
>JAKSJH010000010.1 GCA_024398315.1 Bacteroidales bacterium | reverse complement strand
CAGGGTCAGACGCATCGCCAGCTTCGGATTTCCCGAGGCTCTGATCATGCTGTTGAGACCGAAGTACAGGTGGGTGACTACATTGCCGTAGAGGATTATCTCCATGTACTGCTTGGCGTAGACGAGGGTGTTGTCGGTCGCTCCGAAGAACCTCAGGATCGGCTCAAGGAAGATGAGGGACACGACGGCGAAGAGCACTCCAATTATGGTGTTGAGGGTGACTTCATTGGCCAGGACCTTGTTGGATGCCTTGTAGTTCTTCTGCCCGAGCAGGACGGAGACAAGGGTGGATGCACCCACTCCCACAAGAGTCCCGAGGGCGGCCGAAAGGTTCATCAGAGGGAAGGTGACAGCAAGTCCCGAAAGGGCCATCGGACCGGATCCAGGCATGTGGCCGATGAATATGCTGTCGACCATGTTGTACAAAGAGGAAGCGGTCATGGCCACGATGGCCGGGACCGCATATGTCCGGAGAAGCTGTTTGATCTCTACTGTTCCGAGCTCAGTAGGAACTGACTGTGGCTGAGACATCGGCTAGTCCTCCGGATCGTCCACGATGGCTATCTCGAACGAAATCGGAGCATATTTCGGAATGCCCTTGCCTTGACCTTTTGTGCCGTAGCCCATGTCGGAGCGGAATGCGACGATGCCGCTCTCCTTGTCCTTCATCTTTGACATGCAGTAGGAGAAGCCGTCAACCAAGGTTGAAGATGCATCCGAGGAATTGCTGGCCCTCATCTTGATGTCCTTGTACTCTTCTGCAAAATCGATGTAAACTGGTTTGTACTCCTTTGTAGGTGAATATATTCCATAGAACTTGGCGGTGTCGGCTATGGTGGTGTCGAACACTCTGCCGTTCATCAGCCTGCCGATGTAGTTGATGCAGACCGTCGTGTCGGTGGGGAGGTCTTCCTCCGTGACAGGAAGGGCGAGTCTCTTGTAGTAATAGCCGAACTCTGTGGAGTCCACACCGGACATCCTGTCCTTCACGAAGGCCTCGAGATTGCTGATCTCCCAGCGTTCAATGTCTTCCATTGCATCGGTCAGGGTGAGGGTGCAGATGATGTCGGACCCGCTCACGTTCTTGATGTAGTCCTTTTCGGATTCATATTCATTGGCTACGTTCAGCCAGCCCGGGATCACCGCCGTCCTTGTCCCGCCGATTTTCATCCCTTTTAGCATCTCAAGCATGCCGACATTGGAGGAATTCCTGTCAATGTGGAGGATGTCACCTCCGTACCAGTTGCCCTCGGAGTATTTGCCAAGCTGCTTGTCCACATCCTCTACGGTAGTCTTGATGATGTCGCCATCAAGATGCCTGGTGGTGTAGTGCACGAATGCGTACTTGTCGGTTGTGTTGATTTCCCTGCCGGTTCCCGGAGTGTCCTCGATTATGTAGATTCCGAGACCGGTCTTTGGTGTTCCAGGGTGATTGATGGACATCCACGCTTCAAAGTAGCGCTGGTTGTCGAGGTTGTTGATTTCCTCGGGTTCCTTGGCACAGCCGGACATGGCCGCAGCGATGGCTGCGACGCCGAGTGCTTCAAGGATGTTCCTGAACTTTATCATATTCATTTCTGTTTTTCAAATTTGTGTCAGTTCGTGACGCCTCTTATCCACAAATGGTAGGCCAATGCGGATCTTGATGGCAGCGGGCCTTCGGATTTTTTTCCGAAACCGTGCTTCCCGCTGAAAAGAATCCAGCATTCGTCTCCGGCCTTGACGCCCGGAAGACCTTTCTGGAGCCCTTCCACGAGGCTTTCTTTTGCAAGGTTCACGGTGGCGATCTCAAATGCGTCCGGATCTGTGACCGCCCATTTTATCGAGTTTGCGAATTCTTCATGGTTGGTGGCGAAGACATTGCTCGCCGAGAGGAACCTGCCTGTAATCTGGTAGGCCGCATAGTAGAAGGCGACGACACCGCCCTTGTCCAGGCTTTCGCCTTCGCCGTGGACGAGGGTAACCCGGGTCACTCCGTCAAGATAGTCGGTCTGTGCATCCGCGGAAGATCCGGCCAAGGTCTCTACAATATCTTCGATGTTGGACTCCTGCTTGTTGTAGGTCGTCTCCAGGCTCTTGTTGCAGGACAGGGCTGAGAACAACGTCAATGTGCAGAACAGAACTGCGGCGATCCTTTTCATCTTCCTTCAAAGAATTTGTGTGAGGTTTCAAGAATATAGGCTTCCGCATCCTCTGGGGAGTTTATGTCCTGCGGGAAGTAGAGCCTTCCGCCGGCGGCCTGT
This sequence comes from Bacteroidales bacterium, assembly GCA_024398315.1. Lineage (GTDB taxonomy): Bacteria > Bacteroidota > Bacteroidia > Bacteroidales > UBA932 > Cryptobacteroides. The sequence continues at coordinate 20,763 of JAKSJH010000010.1, read as the reverse complement.
TCGTGTCCGCCTCCGTTGCACCAGGTCTTCGCATAAAGATTCGCAGAAGTTCCTCTCTTCGAGCGGACGGAGACTCTGAACCAATTCTCCTCTTCTGTAAGGAATATGCTCATCCTGACGTTCCTTACGGCCAGCGGCATGTTGACGAACCCTTCTGTCTCGCCCTGTTTGAAGTCAAACTTCTCCTGGTCGTACCTGCTCAGTATCATGTAGGCGGTACCATCGGAGGTGATCTTCATCTTCTCCCCGACCATATACCCCATCAGTCTCAGTCGGTTCTCCCTGTAATTGTTGTAGATCTCGTTCAGAATGGCATCCCTGTCGACTCCGGCCCCGATAAGGAGGGAGGCCATGCGGAAAGTCGTAGGGAACACTGAGTTGGCGAAATTGTTGGTGTCGGTGGTGAGTCCGGTCATCATCGCATAGGCGCTCCGTGCCGGCAGACTTGATGCGTCCCCGGCGAATTCCGGGAGTTCCATCATAGTCCAGAACAGGAGCTCGCATGTGGAAGAAATCTCTGTCTGTGAGAACACCAGGTCGAACGAACCTGTGTCTGGGGCGAGGTGGTGGTCGATCAGAACTTTTGTGGCATCGGAAGCCTTAAGGGACTCCTCAAGGGAAGCTGTCCTGCTGAAAGAGTTGCAGTCCAGGCAGAAGATCAGGTCGCTGGAACTTATCCTGGCGACAGACCCTTCCGGGTCGGAGGTGAAGTCAATCACCCTCCCTTCGTTCTCCGGTCCTGTGATGAAGGAAAGCGTGTCGGGAATCCTGTCCGGGAGGACCAGCATGGCATCCTTGCCGAAGGTGCCGGCGAGGATGGTGAGCAGACCTGTTCCGCTGCCCAGCGCATCGCCGTCAGGGTGAGTGTGAACGGCAATCGAGATGCGGCTGGCAGCTCCGATGAGATTATGTAGATTCAAGATGTTGTCCATCGCTTTGCAAATTTACAAATTATATTGCATTTCATAAATCATTTTTCTAACTTTGTCCGGAATTGACCACACAGAGGTCATCAGGATTGATAAACAATAAAATCTAGAAATAATGAACAAAGCACTGAAAACGATTCTGAGCATCGTACTTCTCGTCTGCATCTTCGGCCTCGTCTATCTCATCTACGACAGCATCATGCAGCCGGTAAGGTTCAACAAGGACTCTGACGCAAGGCAGAAAGTCGCAATCCAGCAGCTCAAGGACATCCGTGACCTTCAGGTCGCTTACAAGGGCGTCACCGGCAGGTTCACCGCTTCCTTCGACACTCTCAAGCAGTTCTACAATGCAGGTGAGATGTCTGTTCTCATGCAGATCGGTTCACGCGACGACTCTCTTGCTGTCGCTCATACCAACGATGTCAAGAAGGCCAACAAGGGCATCAAGGACGACGGCCTCTACAAGCTCTATCTTGCCGGTGACAAGAACCTCGTGTTCCAGATCCAGAACAAGATCGCAGTCAAGGACACCCTCTTCCACAGCAGGAAGGACTTCAACATCAACACCATCGACGTCATTCCGTTCTCCGACGGCCAGAAGATTGAGATGGATGCCATCGTGAAGAAGGTTTCAGGTGTCGACGTGCCTCTCTTCGAGGCCAAGCTTCCTTTCAAGGCTCTCCTCAAGGGACTTGACAACCAGCTCAGGATCAACCTCGACGCTGACCGCAGGGACCAGGGCCGTTACGAAGGACTTCAGGTCGGAAGCATCACCGCTCCTAACAACAACGCAGGAAACTGGGAGTAGGAGCTGATGGATCACATACAACTCAAAAGAGTATCCATTCAAGTCTCCTTGGATGGATATTCTTTTAATGTCCAGGACCCGTTCTCATCTCCGCAGGTCTCGTCTTCAAAGACAGTTGAAGGTCTGGAAATTCCTGACCTTCAGGGAGACGGCTGCGAGCTGCGGCTTTCGGCGATGACTCCGAAGGTGTCTCTCGTGCCGGTGCAGTTCTTCGATGCGGACTCCTCCAGGGAGATGCTGGAACGAACAGTTGACCTGGATGCGTCCGATGAAGTCGGGTGCGTCGAGGTCCCCGAATTCTCCGCTGTACTGCTGTACAGTCTTTCCGGCCTCAAGGAACAGTCCGACAGACTTGTTGAAAGGCTCTCACGTCCCGGGAAGGAACCTCTTCGTGTGCTTCCTGAGATGTACTATGTCCTGATGGATGTTGTCAGGACTGATTCCTACAACAAGATTGTGGCATCCTACACCGCCCCTTACCTCCATCTTGCAGTGGCTCAGGGCCGTAATCTCCTGCTGTCCAATGTCTATGAGGCGGTGGACTTCACTACGGCCGAATATTTCATATTCAATGCCCTGAAGAAGCTGCAGCTCAATCCTGAGGTTTCCACCATCTCTTTCCGGACTCCGCTTTCAGAGGAGGAGGAGATGTCGCTTTACCGATATTTCAAAGGAGTCGAACGGCTATGAGAATCATCGGCGGTCGTCTTAAAGGCAAGACAATCAACCCTCCGCAGGGCTATGCGGCGCGGCCTACCACGGACTTCGCCAGGGAGGGACTGTTCAATGTGCTTGACAATGAATATGAGTTCGAGGACCTCAAGGTCCTGGATCTGTTCGGCGGCACCGGTGCGATAGCCTTCGAGTTCGCATCCAGAGGGGCCTCGAGAGTGTATTCTGTGGAGATGGCAAGGGAGAACGCCTCCTTCATCAAGACCGAAGCCAGAAGGCTGGGTCTTGACAATGTGACAATGGTCAGGGACAACGTTTTCGATTTCCTCCCTATCTGCCACGAGAAGTTCGACCTGATTTTCGCCGACCCTCCATACGCTCTGGATAGTCTTGAGACCATTCCCGACAAGGTTTTCGCCCAGGACATTCTCCATCCGGGGAACTATTTCATCCTCGAGCACGGTGACGAGCATTCTTTCACAGACCATCCGCTTTTCAAAAAGGAGAAGCGGTACGGTCGCGTCCACTTCTCCTTCTTTGCTGCTGAATGAGAATCTGTTAACAGCTTCTTATTCCATGTCACGTCTTATTTCACGAGGTTGCCGAGTATCGACCTGGTAAGCTCGCGGGTGATAGTCCTGGTGGCTGCGCTGGTGGCGTTCTTGACCGCCTTCCCTGCGCTGTCCTTCACGGATGAGTTCTTGGATTTCTTTCCGGTCACGGAATTGGAGACCGCTGTTCCCACGCTTGTGGCTACGGTTGCTGTCACGGCGGTGACTACGGCCTTCGCCACTTTGCTGAAGATGGATTTCTTTGCGGATGACTTGCCCTTCTTGCTCTCTTTCTCCTTCTTTTCGGCTTCCTGGGCTTCCTGCTTCATCTGCTCCTCTTTCTCGGCCAGAAGCACCTCGAAAGCGCTTTCACGGTCAACGACCTCGTCGTACTTGCCGTAGATTCTGGATCCTTTTATGATCTGGCTTCTCTGGCTTTCGTCAATCGCTCCGATCTGGCTGAGCGGGAAGAGGATCTTGGCCTTTTCTACCATGGAAGGGGCGCCTTTTTCGTCGAGGAAGGAGATAAGCGCCTCTCCGGTCTCGAGATTGGTGATGGCATCCGCCGTGTTGAATTCAGGATTGGCGCGGAATGTCTCCGCTGCAACCTTCACGGCTTTCTGGTCCTTAGGCGTGTAGGCTCTGAGGGCATGCTGCACTCTGTTTCCGAGCTGACCGAGGATGGTTTCCGGAATGTCGGTAGGACTCTGTGTGACGAAATAGACTCCGACTCCCTTGCTTCGGATGAGCCTGATGACCTGCTCGATCTTGTCGGTGAGGGCCTTGGTGGTCCCGTCGAAGAGCATGTGGGCCTCGTCGAAGAAGAAGACAAGCTTCGGAAGTTCCTGGTCACCGACCTCAGGGAGCGTGACGTACAGCTCTGACAGGAGCCACAGGAGGAAGGTCGAATAGAGCTTCGGCTTGAGCATCAGCTTGTCGGCTGCGAGAACGCTCATCACACCCTTTCCACCTTCTGTGGCAATGAGGTCCTGGATGTCGAAGGAAGGCTCTCCGAAGAAGACTCCTCCACCTTCGTTCTCAAGGGTGAGGAGGGATCTCTGGATGGCTCCTATGGACGCTGCGGCGATGTTGCCGTAGGTGGCGGTATATTCAGAAGCATGCTCGGAGACATAGTTGAGCATCGAGCGCAGGTCCTTGATGTCGAGAAGAAGAAGACCTCTTTCGTCGGCTATCCTGAAAAGGATGTTCAGGACGCCTTCCTGGGTGTCGTTCAGACCGAGGATCCTGGTGAGAAGCTGAGGACCCATCTGGGAGATGGTGCATCTCATCGGGTGGCCCTGCTCTGCGAACACATCGTAGAAACGTACCGGGCAGCTCTGGAACTGAGGATTCTCGATGCCGAATTCAGGAAGTCTTTTCTCGATGAATCCGCTCAGACGTCCTGCCTGGGATATTCCAGAAAGGTCGCCTTTCATGTCGGCCATGAAACAAGGGACACCGGCCTGGCAGAAACTTTCCGCCATGACCTGAAGGGTGACAGTCTTGCCTGTGCCGGTTGCTCCGGCCACTAGGCCATGCCTGTTGGCCATCTTGCCAATGATGGACAGAGGACCGTTTGCGCAGTGGGCTATCCAAAGCCCGTTGTTTGAGTCGAACATATTCTTTATCGGTTTGTTGTTGCTTTATTAACAATCTTGTTCTTCCTCCTTGTCCGGTTCAGCCTCCATGTGTCGAGGCACAGGCTTGCGACCAGGAACACTCCGATTCCGATCCATGGGGCTGTCGACGCCGGCAGTCCGAAGCCTATCTTGTCCACGAGGATGAAGGTGACGCAGACTGCCGTCATGAAGGCGGCGGGAATCATGGTGATGAGATACCTCCTGCCTTTCTTCCTGGCAGCGAGGAAGACGGTGAGGGCCCACAGGGTGAATATCGAGATGGACTGGTTGGCCCATCCGAAATACTTCCAGATGGTGTTGAAGCCGTCCTGGTCCGAGATGTTGAACCAGAGCATCAGGGCGGACAGAATGAACAGGGGTATGCTTACCAGAAGCCTTGGCATGATTCTCTTCTGGTCAATCTTGAAGGCATCGGCGACTATCAGCCTGGCACTTCTCATGGCAGTGTCACCGCTGGTGATCGGTGCTGCTACGACTCCAAACACGGTCAGGATGCCTCCCAGGGTGCCGAGCCAGCTTTTTGCCACGCTGGTCACGACAGCAGGGGCTGAAGCGGAAAGGCTTGAACCGACCTCCGCGGCTCCTCCGTCGAAGAAGAAATATGACGAAACCGCTGCCCAGATGAGCGCTACGATCCCTTCTGTTATCATCGCACCGTAGAACACCGGCCTTCCGAGGAATTCGGTCTTCATGCACCTTGCCATCATAGGGCTCTGGGTGGCGTGGAAGCCGCTGATCGCACCGCATGCGATGGTGATGAACAGGCATGGGAAGATCGGCTGCCCCTTCATGCCGAGGCTCGGACCTCTGTTGCCGAGACCGTCCCATATCTCAGGGATTGAAGGCCATTTGATCAGGATGCAGACCATGAGCGAGACCGCCATGAACAGCAGGGCGATGGCGAACAGCGGGTAGATCTTTCCGATGATCTTGTCGATAGGGAGGATGGTCGCGACGATGTAGTAGAGGAAGATGACCGCAGCCCAAGTGAGCATGGCCTTCTGGCTTCCGTCTCCGGCTATGTCGCCGAGGATTATCGCGGGGCTGTAGGTGAACACTGCTCCCACCAGGATGAGCAGGATGAGGGAGAAGATGAGCATCAATCTCCTGGACCTGTTGCCAAGGTAGATACCGATTATCTGTGGCAGGCCGGCGCCTCCGTGACGCATGGAGAGCATTCCGGAGAGATAGTCGTGGACCGCTCCTGCGAAGATGCAGCCGAACACTATCCAGAGGTAGGAGGCAGGGCCGAACTTGGCTCCCATGATGGCTCCGAAGATAGGACCTGTCCCTGCGATGTTGAGGAACTGTATCATGAAAACCCTCCAGGCCGGCATAGGGACGAAGTCCACACCGTCGGCTTTCTTTATGGCAGGGGTGCGCCTGCCGTCGGGTCCGAACACTTTCGAGACGAAACTGCTGTAGAATATGTACCCGCAGATCAGCGCCAGTACGCTTAGAATGAAGGAATACATCTTGCCCTGATCTGTTTACTGGTCAGTCTGCTTTTTCCTGAACGGCTTGCTTGCAAGCTTGACCAGCAGTCTGATGATGAGAAGGATAATGTAGATGGCTACGCCGGTCACCGTCACGAACCCCACCATGGTGAACAGCTCCTTGGCCGGTCTGGCCATGCTGATGATTGCATAGACGTTGATCCCTTCGGCCACGACAAGTGACACGAGCAGGATGACAAGCTCCCTGCGGATCGTGGAACCTTTGATGGTTATGTCTTTCATACCGCTCAGAATTTAAGGTAAGGGATCTTGTACTCTTCAGGGAAGTCGATCGTTCTCTGCTCTTCCATGGCCTGGTTGCCGAGGAGGCAGAGCATTGAGGAGTAGTAGGCTTCCTCGACCACGTTCTGAGCCTTCTCTCCGGTGATGCATGACTGGCAGAAAGCCGAACGAATCTCGTCCGCGCCGTCACGGTCTGCAGAGACCATGCTCTCACCGGTGCCTACGCTGAACTTGCCCTCGAGCACTGCGTGAGGGACATAACTGCCCTTGAGTTCGGGCCTCCAGCTCGGGCCGGCGCTTGGAATGCTTGCGAATATCCCTGTCTTGACCTGGTCGAGGAGCTGGCGCATCCCCGGGATGGAATGGTCATCTTCAAGATAGTAGACGCCTTTGGAAAGGTCCATGGTGCCATCCTTGCCGAGAATCTGCTCCTCCATTCCGTTGAACTTGTTGGAGATCAAGGATTCATAGTTGATCTTCCTGCCGTCGGAGTAACGGTACACCACATTGACGCTGTCCCAGACCTCGCGTCCGTCCTTCCAGTAGACGATGTCGCCCATTCCTGTGACCTGGCTCGGGACCATGCCTATGGCCCAGTCGCAGACTTCCAGCTGGTGGGATCCCAGCTCGGTCATCAGTCCTCCTGAATATTCCTTGTAAAGCCTCCAGTTGATCTTCCTTTCGAGTTCCGGGGAAGGGACCTCCCTTCTCCAGTCAGCGTTTCTGAACCAGTGGCACCTCATCCCGACGATGTCTCCGATGAGACCTTCCTTTATCATGCTGATTGCCTTGATGTACTTTTCGTCGTACATTCTCTGCATGCAGTAGTAGAGAACCCTGTCGCCGGCCTTGTAGGCATCGTAGACGGCCTTGCAGTCTTCTGGTCTCAGGGCCATTGCCTTCTCGCAGAACACATGCTTCCCGGCGCTCAGGGCGTCCAGGGTGATCTGGGCGTGAAGGTAGAGAGGGACGGCGATTATCACTCCGTCGATACTCTTGTCTTCAAGTACTTTATGGTAGTCGGTCTCTCCCTTTGCGGTAGGGTAGAGCGCAAGGGCCGCTTCGAGGTTCGGCTGGTAGTTGTCACAGATCGTGACAAGGTCGGCGTGACTTATCCCCAGCAGGTTGTGGATGTGGTACTGCCCTCTGGAACCTGATCCGATAAGTGCGACTCTCGCCTTCTCCTTCTTGATTTCGTCAAGTTTCTCAGGTGTGCATGATGTCAGCCATGGCGTGGTGCTTGCCAGGAATGCAGCACCGCCGGTCATGTATGCCAGACTCTTTATGAAGCTTCTCAGCCCCATGTCGACGTTCTGATTGCCTTTTTCTTCTGTCTTCATCGTTACTTCGGTCCGGCAGCGAAAGTTGTGCGGTGTCAGGCCATTACACAAAAATAATTATTTTTATTGATACTTGTGCTATATTTGCCATGTATGAGAAAGATTGAAACGGAATATATCGGATCTTCGCGTCTTTTCCACGGAGCGGCTCCCGGACTGATGGGCACCAGTCTGGAGATGATTGCTGCAGGTTGCTCCGAGGAGGACGCCAGGATGGTATGGGACTGGCTTGTCCTTGAGGGCCTGCACCTTGATTCCATTCTGGACCGCTTCACTCCTGAAAGCGAACTGTCCCGGCTCAATTCATCCCCCGTTTCTGAATATGTTCCTGTGAGCCAGTCTCTTGTGTCCATACTGCGGGTGGCGGAACGGTACCGTGAACTGACCGGAGGCTATTTTGACGTGGCTTCAGGGAATTCCGGTCGCATATCCATCACTCCGGATGGCAGGATCTGTCCCGGAGGCGCACGCCTGGATTTCGGTGGATTCGCCAAAGGCTATCTTCTCAGGTTGCTGTCCGAAAGAATCAAAGGAGGAGCCTTGGAGTCGGCGTTCATCGATTTCGGCGGAAGTTCCATCATGACCGTCGGCCATCATCCGTTCGGTGATTGTTGGAAGGTCGGCGTCAGAAACCCTTACGGTCCCGGCATCCTGTCGGAAGTCGAACTGAAGGACAGCTCCATGTCAACCTCGGGCAACTCTCCACGCTACGGGTCCCACATCATCAATCCATTCACCGGGAAGCCTGTGGAAGACAGCAAGGTGGTCAATGTCGTCTGTCCGGACCCGCTCGATGCCGAAGTCCTGAGCACAACTCTTATGATGGTCCCAGAGGAGGAGGCCGAAGAAATGGCCGGCCGTTTTCCAGGTGCCAGTTTCAGAATATTCAAATGTCAGACAATACAATGAAAACAATCAGAACCATCGTTGCGGCAGCAGCCATGCTGCTTCTCCTTCCATCTGTGGAAGGTTTCGCCCAGACTTCCTACACACCTTCCGAGTCCAACCTTGAGGCAAGGAAAGAGTTCGTCAGGGAACGTTTCGGAATATTCCTCCACTGGGGGATCTATGCTTCCTACGCCCAGGGTGAGTGGTATCTCCAGAATGCCGGGCTGAACAAGGATGAATATGCCAAGGCCGCCGGCGGCTTCTATCCTGCGGCGTACGACGCATCCGACTGGGTCAAGGCTTTCAAGGATGCCGGTGCTGAATATGTCACCATAACATCCCGTCATCACGACGGCTTCTCGATGTTCGACACCCAGGCGTCCGATTACAACATCGTTGACGCGACTCCTTGGGGCAAGGATGTCATCAGAGATCTGGCCGATGCCTGCGAAGACCAGGGCCTCAGGCTCCAGTTCTACTATTCCATCCTGGACTGGATCCGGGAGGACTATCCGATCGGGAACACCGGCCACAATTCCGGCAGGGCAGGGGACCGCCCGGACTATGACTCCTATTTCTCCTTCATGAAGCAGCAGGTCGGAGAACTTATCACCAAGTACTCTCCAAGGGCCCTCTGGTTCGACGGCTACTGGGACCATCCGACCGGTTTCGACTGGAAAATGGAGGAGTTCTACGACTACATCCACAGCCTTGATTCCGCATGTCTGATCGGCAACAACCACCACGTCGCCACCCTTGACGGCGAGGATTTCCAGATGTTCGAGAAGGATCTTCCTGGACAGAACACCACCGGCTTCGCACCTGACCAGAAGATCAGTGACATCCTCCCTCTGGAGATGTGTGAGACCATGAACAACACTTGGGGATATTCAGTCTCTGACAGGAACTACAAATCCTCCGCCCAGCTGATCAGAACTCTTGCGACCCTTGTCTCCATGAATTCCAATCTCCTGCTCAACATCGGCCCTCAGGCGGACGGAAGACTTCCTGAAGACGCCCTTGCACGCCTCAGGGAGATGGGCGAGTGGATGAAAGTTAACTCCGAGTCAATCAAGGGTTGCGGACCAGGCCCTCTTTCAAAGCAGGAATGGGGCGTCACGACGGCTCCGACCGATGATCCGAAGACTTTCTATCTCCACGTGTTCGACAATCCTGGAGCCGTCCTTGAGATTCCAGTCGACAAGAAAACGAAAGTGCGTTCGGCCACCGCTATGGATGGGGGAACGCAGCTCTCGTTCAAGAAGGTCGGTGAGAAGCTTCTGGTCACCCTTCCGGGCGAGACCGCTTCTCCTGACTATGTGGTCAAGGTAGTCCTCAAGTAGGGCTACTTGACCGTTTTCACTTTATTTTCAATCCATGGGTCGAACCATGCGATGTGGTCGTCAAGGAACTTGTCGACATAATCCACTTCTTTCTGCCAGTCACCGAAGTAGACGAGACCCACGCTGGTATATTCGTTGAGAATAGGCCAGATGGTGAAATTGCTCGCAGCGGATTTCTTGATCGACTTGGCCAGTTCCGCCATGTTCTGGTGGATCTGAGGGATCTGAGGCTTGAGCTTGTCCCATTCCTCCTTCACGAGTCCGATGAAGTACGGGTCCGTGAAAAGCTCTGAGAAGTAGGTCCAATGTCCTCGGTATGAGCCCTGGACGACAGGCTTGATGTTCTCCTGAGGTCTGGCCCATCCGTTTGAGCCGGAGGCTGCGAGACCGTAGCTCCATTCCGCATCCCAGACAGGTCCTCTCTGAAGTTTGCTGCCATGGTTCTTCATCACCAGATAATGGTTGGTGTCCATGTTTCCGGAAAGTTCCTGGACAAGATACCACTTTGCCCATGACCTCGCATCGATGTACTTCCTGTAACCCTTCTCTGGATCCCTTCTGTTGGAACCGTAGAGGGCTGCCTCGAACTTGTTCATGTAGTCCTTGATGAAGTTGTACTCGGCATCTCCCTGGACGATCTTCTGGTCGTTGGCGTCAGGGTACTTGAAAGTGAACGGATTGCCGCGGTCAGTCTTGAAGTAGAGAGGCTCTCCGGAATAGTAGCCGTCCCTTTCGATGATGAATCCGTCATCGTCCAGGTCAACCCTGTCATTGGCTCTTTCGACCTGCTCGATCAGGAGGTAGGTTCCGTAGGACTTGCCGTTGATGTTGACATTGACATGCTTGTGTTCAAGAGGGTAGTCCGCTCCGATCCGGGCGGCCAGTTCATGCATGTAGCACTCTCTCATAAGGGAGTGGTCGCAGTGCATTGCCAGAAGCACCCAGTCCTTGTTCTCCGGGAAACCTCCCATGCTCTGCTTCTCGTCGAAGCGGATCTTGTAAGGCTTCTTCGGGTAACTTGCCGTAGCGTTGCCCCTTGTGTGGATCTTCGCCAGGCCCTTGACTTTGGCATCAGGATCGCCTGGTTCGTAATATCTCACGATGCATGGAATATGGGGGGTCTTGTTCTCGACAGTGACGTTGTTCTCCGTAGTGATGACAACCGTCGGGAAAGTGTAGGTCGGTCTGTAGACCGGCTTCTCGATCTCCTCCTTCTTGCAACCGGCGAGGATAAGGATCGATGAACTGATGAGGATTATTGTTCTAAGTGTTCTGGTCATGAGACTTGGTCGTATTGTATGAAATACAGGCCGGCCATGATGACCGGCCTGCATTCACTGATTCTTATCTGCTAGAAGAACTCTTCTGTCGTGTTTTCGGTGTGCTGCTCCTCGTTGTTCTCGAACTTAGGGGCGAAGCTCTTCCTTTCGCGGTTTCCGTCCCTGCGGTCGTTGCCGCGGCGCTCGAAACGGTCGCCTCCTCGGCGGTCGTTGCCACGGCGGTCTCCACCACGGTCATTTCCGCGACGGTCGTTCCTGTCGAACTTGCGGTCGCGGTCTCCTCCGCGCGGACGGCGCTCAGGCTCGACATAGCCTTCAGGCTTCTCTGTGAGAGCCCTCATCGAAAGCCTCATCTTGCCGGTCTTCTGGTCAATCTCAAGAAGCTTGACATCGACTTCCTGACCGACTGCGAGGACGTCCTCGACGTTCTCGGTCTTGGTCCAGGCAATTTCGGAGACGTGGAGAAGGCCCTCCTTTCCAGGAAGAATCTCGACGAACGCACCGAACTCAAGGATGGACACGATCTTGCCGTGATAGGTCTCACCGACCTCTGGAACGGCGCAGATGTTCTGAATCCAGTCGTAAGCCTTCTGCATGGCCTCGGCATCGTTGGTGGCGATGTCCACGACACCCTTTCCGTCAACCTCGTCGATGGTGATGACAGCGCCGGTCTCGGCCTGGATCTTCTGGATGGTCTCGCCACCCTTTCCGATGACGGCACCGATGAACTCCTTGTCGATTTCGAAGGACTTGATCCTAGGAACGAACGGCTTGTAGTCCTCACGTGGCTTGTCGATGGTCTTCATCATCTCGCCCATGATGTGGAGACGGCCGACGCGTGCCTGCTCGAGAGCCTTGGCGAGAACGTCGTATGAAAGACCGTCAACCTTGATGTCCATCTGGGTTGCGGTGATGCCGTCCTTGGTTCCGGCAACCTTGAAGTCCATGTCGCCGAGGTGGTCCTCGTCACCGAGAATGTCGGTGAGGATGGCGTAGCGGCCGTTAGGGTTCTTCTCGTCGGTGATGAGACCCATTGCGACACCTGCAACAGGCTTGCTGATCTGCACACCTGCATCCATGAGGGCGAGGCAGCCTCCGCAGATGGAAGCCTGGGATGAAGAGCCGTTGGACTCAAGGATGTCAGAGACGACTCTGACAGCGTATGGGAATTCAGGAGCGGTAGGCATGACAGCCTTGAGAGCCCTGAAAGCAAGGTTTCCGTGACCGATCTCGCGGCGGCCGACACCTCTCTGAGCCTTGGCGTCACCGGTTGCGAACGGAGGGAAGTTGTAGTGGAGGACGAACTGCTGGTCATCCTGGATGAGGACCTCGTCGGTCTCCTTCATGTCCATCTTCGTACCGAGGGTGACAGTCGCGAGGGACTGGGTCTCACCGCGGGTGAATATTGCTGAACCATGTGCGCAAGGGAGATAGTCGACCTCGCACCAGATAGGGCGGACCTCTGTGGTCTGACGGCCGTCGACGCGGAGGCCTTCGTCAAGGACGAGGTTGCGGAGAGCGTCCCTCTGGTCGTTGCCGAAGTAGCGCTCGATCATCATCTTCTTCTCTTCCTTCTCCTCGTCGGTGAGCCCGAGAGACTCGATGCACTCCTCCTTGATTGCGGAGAATCCATCCTCTCTCTGATGCTTCGGCTTTGCAGACTTTGCAAGCTCGTAGCACTTGTCGTAGCAGAATGCGTGGATCTTGTTCTTGAGCTCCTCGTCCTCCTCGTCGTGAGGATAGTCGCGCTTGTCCTGGTCAGTGCCGAGCTCTGCCATGAGCTCCTTCTGGACGCGGCAGTGCTTCTTGATCTCTTCGTGGGCGAACTTGATGGCTCCGAGCATTACCTCTTCGCTGACCTCGTTCATCTCACCTTCGACCATCATGATGTTCTCCTCGGTGGCTGCGACCATGAGTTCGAGGTCGGCCTTCTCCATCTCGGAGAACGATGGGTTGATGCAGTACTCGCCGTCGATGCGGCAGACGCGGACCTCTGAGATAGGACCTCCGAAAGGAAGGTCTGAGGTTGCGAGTGCGCAGGAAGCTGCGAGACCTGCGAGAGCGTCAGGCTGGATGTCCTTCTCAGCTGAGATGAGGGTCACGTTGACGAAGACCTCAAGATGGAAATCGTCCGGCCAGAGAGGCCTGATAGGACGGTCGATCAGACGTGAGATGAGGATCTCATAGTCAGAAGACTTGCCTTCCCTCTTCATGAATCCGCCAGGGAAACGTCCTGCGGCGTAGAATTTTTCTTTGTAGTCAACTGTGAGAGGCATGAAATCAGTGCCTTCCTTGACTTCCTTGGCTGCGCAGACGGTGGCGAGAAGCATCGTGCCACCCATCTTTACGACAGCAGCTCCGTCAGCCTGCTTTGCAAGCTTGCCGGTCTCGATCTCGATCACCCTGCCATCGGGCAATACGATTGTCTTGTTGATGATGTTCATTACTGTTTTCTATATCGTCTATACTTCTTTCAAACAAAAAGAGGAGGGCCGAAAACATTGTTTCAGCCATCCCCTTACTCTTTTTCCTAAAACAGGATTATCGACGGAGACCGAGCTCCTTGATGATCTTTCTGTATCTCTCGATGTCAGTCTTCTGGAGATAGTCCAGGATCTGACGTCTTTTACCTACGAGGCGGAGAAGGGAACGACGGGTGACGTTGTCCTTCTTGTTCTTCTTCACGTGCTCGGTGAGGTGATTGATACGGTAGGAAAATAAAGCAACTTGACTCTCTGGTGAGCCGGTGTCTGTATTAGACTTCCCGTACTTGGCGAAAATCTCTTGCTTCTTGTCGGCTTCTAAATACTCTGCCATTTTCGCAAAAAATTCTGTGATTGATTAATAAACTTCTTTCCGCACCATGCGAAAAGCTTGCAAATGTAACTATAAAAATCAGTTATTCAAAATATTTTGCTCTCCGGAGGCCTCTTTCTCCTTTTTTTCAGCCTCGAACCTGTCATCCGCGTTCGGAATGACATCGCAGTTCCCGCTTTCAGAAGCGATCTCCACATCCTTCAGGAACTTGATGAAATAGAGGACGACGGTGGCGCTGACAATGAATATGATTGCATATTCCCATGCCGGGATGACCTGCACAAGGCTCTTGGCGTCCTTGAGGCTCTCTCCTGAGAAGTGCCCTATTAGCACGCTGAGGGCGTTGTTGGTGCAGTGCATCAGAATCGTAAGCTTGAGCGAGCCCGTCCTGTAGTAGACGTAGCCCATGAGACAGCCGATGAGGAAGGCTGAGATCCCCTGCCAGAGATTGCCGTGGATGGCACCGAAGAATATTGCGGAAATGATGATCGCAAGCGCCGGTGACATCTTCCTGACAGTCACCTCTCCGTTGACGGCCTTCCTTGACTCGTGGTTGAGGAGCCCTCTCAGGACCACTCCGCGGCACATCCACTCCTCCAGGACCGGAGCGAAGACGGCGGTGCTCAGAAGACTTGTCCAGAGCGGACCTCCGGTCAGCGCCTCCATGGTCTCTTTCATGTGGTCCGACATCTCCGGAAGGTAGTAGCTGAGCAGTTCCAGCATCATCGACGCTCCGAGGGTCGCAATCACGGCCAGGAGCGCCGTCAGAGCGCCTCCTGACTTCCCGAAATGGTTGCTGTCCAGTGAATATCCCCGGTCGAACGTGGAATTCATGCTGCTCTGCAGCTTGACGTGGACAAGTACAGGAACGAACTGAACCGGGTACATCACGAGGATGATGTAGCACATGTCCACCTTGAGAAAGATCAGCGGCATGCATACTATCGCCGCCAGGATCATTCCGATGAGGAACCATCCGAGGACTGAGAACATACCGCCGACACCCGGTACGTACCAGGAGCAGGCCTTGAAGAAGTCAAAATCCTTTCTGACTTTCCTGTTGCTGAATATCGGCATGGCCTTGACGGATCTATTTCCAGAGCGGGCTAGGGTAGGTGCCGTTGTCGACGAGCTCCTGGAACTTGGCCACGACTCCCGGACGGTCTTCCTTGAATGTCACTCCGAACCAGTGGGAGTCGGTAGAGAGCACCTTGCAGCTGTAGCCCTTGTCCTTGATCAGGGTGTCGACTGCGAAAGGAATATAGAACTCCTTCTTGAGCTCTGAGATGTTCTTCTCGAGGAACGCGGTGAAGACCTCCTCACTGAGGTTGAAGTAGTCAGGGGTGAAGCCCCACATGTTCATCGAGCAGAGGTTCTCACCGGCCAGTTCGACATGCTCCTTGCCCGTGACAGAGTTGTTGCCGTAGATCTTTCCGTCGGCTTCCTTGCCGATGCAGAGGCACTCCTCGATGTCGGTGAGGCTGCCCTCGGCGTCGTAGGAGCATATTCCTCTGGAGACCGTTCCGTTCTCGGAAAGGGTGTTGTCAAGCTGGAATCCGACGATGCAGCAGACGCCCTTCGAGTCTGAATGCTCTTTGAGCCAGTCCCCGAGGATCTTGAAGGAAGACTTTCCGTAATAGTCATCTCCGTTGATGACTGCGAAAGGCTCCTTGATGACATCCTTGGCCATCAGGACGGCGTGAGCCGTTCCCCAAGGCTTCTGCCTCTCTGGGTTGAGGGTGAAACCGGCCGGGATCTTGTCCAGTTCCTGGGTCACGAAATCGAACTGGAGAGGTTCCCCGTCAGGACATCTGATTCCTGAGTATTTCTCTTCGACGGTCTTCTTGAAGAGGTCGAGGAACGAGGACCTGACGATGTAGACGACTTTGCCGAATCCTGCGGCGACGGCGTCGTAGATGGAATAGTCGATGATGGTCTCGCCGCTTGGGCCGAGACCGTCCATCTGCTTGAGTCCGCCATAACGGCTGCCCATTCCGGCAGCGAGTACGAGAAGTGTTGGTTTCATGTTCAGTAAAACTTTCAAATATTCGGAAGTTGTTTTGAAAAAATTAACTTTATTTCTTATGAATCTTTTTGGTCTGAATTTCCTCTTTCATCAGTCACATAGCTGCTGCTATGCTCCTTCTTCAAGAGAAAATTCATCCTCAAAAATCTTCCATAACAAATTTTGTGAATCATTTCAAAACAACTTTTCAACAAAAATAACTATTTTTGCGACAAGAAACAATCCGGACGTCATATTGAAAGCCAATGGGCGGATTCATGGACATATGGGACCGAAACAAGGACGGAAAGAACGTTGAGAAACGCTCTTTCGTCAGGTATTTCATAGTCTCCACGGCCGTGTTCGTCCTTCTGGTAGGCTTCCTGAACCAGAACAGCATTGTCCGCTGGATCAAGGCGGGAGTGGAAATCAGGCACCAGGAGAACCGTATCCGCACACTCGGCGAAGAAATCGACCAGATGGACGGTCAGATACGCTCTCTGACATCCAGCAAGGACTCTCTCGAACGCTATGCCAGGGAGCAGTTCAACTTCGCAGAGCCCGGCGATGACGTCTTTGTCACAGAAGAAATCAAAAGATAAATGAATATGGATTACAACTCTTTGCTGGCAGTTTCTCCGATTGACGGACGCTATTCTGCCAAAGCCGAACCGTTAAGACAGTATTTCAGTGAATATGCCCTGATCCGCAACAGGGTCAGAGTGGAGATAGAGTATTTCATAGCGCTCTGCCGCATCCCTCTCCCTCAGCTCGAATCATTCGGCGAGGGGACCGGAAGGACCTCTGACGAACTGTTCACCGAACTCCGCCGTCTTTATCAGGAGATGACCCCTGAGGACGCAATGAGGGTGAAGGAGCACGAAAAGGTCACCAACCACGATGTGAAGGCGGTCGAGTACTACATCAAGGACAGGTTCAAGGAATTGGGAATCACCCGCTGGCAGGAATTCGTCCATTTCGGTCTCACCTCACAGGACATCAACAACACCTCGCAGCCGCTGATGCTTAAGGAAGCTATTGATAATGAATATCTTCCTAAGCTTGAAGAGATAATCGCAATCCTCAAGGCCGATGCTGAGGAATGGAAGGACATCACGATGCTGGCGAAGACTCACGGCCAGCCTGCCACGCCTACCCGCCTCGGCAAGGAGATGAATGTCTTCGTCTCCCGTCTGGAGGAGCAGGTCCGTCAGCTGGGCCAGCTCACCTATCCGGCCAAGTTCGGAGGGGCTACCGGTAACATGAACGCTCACAAGGTCTCATTCCCTGACATCGACTGGCCGGCGTTCGCCGATGCATTCACCAGCTCGCTCGGCCTCAAGAGGTCTTTCCCTACCACCCAGATCGACCACTACGACAACCTCGCTTCCATCTTCGACTGTCTCAGGAGAATCGGCACCATCCTCATCGACCTCTGCCGTGACGTCTGGACCTACATCTCGATGGAGTATTTCCGCCAGAAGGTGGCCAAGAACGAGGTAGGCTCCTCAGCCATGCCTCACAAGGTCAATCCTATCGACTTCGAGAACGCTGAAGGCAACCTCGGAATGGCCAACGCAGTGCTGACCTTCCTGTCGATGAAGCTTCCTATCTCAAGGCTCCAGCGCGACCTCACCGACTCCACTGTCCAGAGGAACATCGGTGTTCCGGTGGCTCATTCGCTCATCGCTTTCGCATCCCTGAAGAAGGGACTCGGCAAGCTGATCCTCAACCGTGACGCCATCGACGCCGACCTCCACAGGAACTGGGCCGTTGTGGCGGAGGCCATCCAGACCATCCTCCGCAGGGAGAACTATCCGAACCCTTACGAAACCCTCAAGAACCTCACCCGCACCGGCGCGGCCATAGACGAAGAAACCATCGCCAGCTTCGTCGAGACCCTCGAGGTCAGCGAAGCGGTGAAGGAGGAACTCCGTGCGATAACACCTTGGAACTACACAGGATTCTGATCCTGTTCCCCTGAATGATACAGGCCGTGCAGTCTTATAGTCTGCACGGCTTTTTTTACGTCGTGGACCCTGAGGATGTCAGCTCCGCCTTTCAGGGCGAGAAAATTCGCAACCTGAGTGGCTTCCAGAGCTTCTGACGGGGTGATGCCGAGAGGCTTGTAGAGGAAGCTCTTCCTCGACAGGCCGGCGAGGATTCTTTTTCCGAACTTTCTGAAGGAGCCGAGGTCCTTGAGAATCCGCCAGTTCTGCTCCACGTTCTTCGCGAAGCCGAAACCGGGGTCCAGGATCCAGTCCTTGATCCCGAACTGTTCAGCAGTCTTTCCGAACCTTTCGAAGAATTCTGTGACTTCAAGCGTCACATCCTGGTAGTCAGTCATTTCCATCATGTCCCTTGATGTTCCCCTGGTGTGCGTGCAGACATATTCAAGACCCAGTTCGCTGACTGTCTCCCACATCCGTTCGCAGCCACCGCTGACGTCGTTGACGATGAAAGGCCCGAAGAGGTCGAAGGCTCTCCTGACGATTCCGGGACGGAATGTGTCGATTGAGACGGGGACTCCTGGAACGGCTCCGGCCGCGGTCCTGAGGGCTTTCTCAAGCCTTTCCCACTCCAAGTCGGCATCCACCGGGTCAGAACCCGGTCTGGTTGAGCATGCTCCGAGGTCGAGGATGTCGGCACCGTCCTCCACCATACCCTCCAGCATGCGCTGGAGCGGAACCTCATCCACCCCTTTCCCAGGAGACAGCATCCTGCTGCCTTCGTAGAAAGAATCGTCAGTCAGGTTGACGATTCCCATGACTTGAACTTTCCCGATCATAGGCCCTTCAAGGTTGAAGAATATGCAAAAATAAGAAAAAATGAATATCTTTGCGGCAGGACAATACACACGATCTATGCTTGTCGTTCTAGAAGGGTTGGACGGAGCTGGTAAATCCACGCAGGTCCGGAGACTTAAAAAGTATCTTGAGGAAGTGTGCGGCACCTTGGAATACATCCATTTTCCGAGGTACGAGTCCGCTGTTTACGGCGACCTGATCAGCCGATTCCTCAGAGGTGATTTCGGTTCCAATGATGCGGTCCATCCTCAGCTGGTGGCCCTGCTTTTCGCAGAGGACAGGCACGGAGCCGCCCCTGGAATCCGGAAGGTCCTTGCTGAAGGCGGGACGGTGCTCCTGGACCGGTACGTCTATTCCAACATAGCCTACCAGTGCGCTAAACTTGAATCCGAAGAGGAGAGGAAGTACCTGAGAGACTGGATATTCAATACTGAATATTCCGAATTCTCAATTCCTGTTCCTGACCTCAACATATTCCTTGACGTGCCTGTCAGCTTTGTCGAAAGCAGCCTTAAGGCGGCTCGCGGAGGCTCTGATAGAGACTATCTGCAAGGTGCGCAGGACATCCATGAAGCCAGCATCGAATTCCAGAAGAAAGTCCGCTCGATCTATCTTGAACAGACTGCCATCGACCCGAAGTTCATCAGGGTGGACTGCTCCGGTCCGGACGGAAGGATGCGCCCTCCGGATGACATATTCGAGAAGGTCAAGGCAATCGTAGACGACAAACTGCTGTCCAGATGAGCATGAAGAGAACAATGTCACGCTTGAGAAGACTGTGCGCCATCATCGTGGGTACCGTCTTCTTCCTCGCCGGAGTGTTCAAACTTTTCGACCCTGTCGGAGCCGGGCTGGTGATGGAAGAGTATCTACGTTTCCTCCATCTGCCTTTCCTTACCGGTGTGGCGGAACCCCTGGCGTTCGCCCTCGCCTTGCTTGAGGCTCTGGTCGGTGCGGCTTTGATATCCGGGATCATGCGCAAGCTCACCGCCGTGCTGACCTTCCTGCTTCTGGGAGTCTTCACTCTGCTGACTCTGTTCCTGGCCATATTCAATCCTGAAATGGAATGCGGCTGCTTCGGTGAAGTCATCCATCTGACCAATGTCCAGACTTTCGTCAAGAATCTCGTTCTGCTTGCCCTGTCTTTTGCGGCCTTCATTCCTTTCAGTAACCTCGGTGAGGGCAAGAGACGAAAGATTGTGGCCTTCATGGTCGTTGCTGTTTCGACAGCGGTTATGGGATTCTACCACTTGCACAAGATTCCTCCTGTGGACTTCACCGCTTTCGCTCCTGGATGCGAACTGATGGCTTCCCTGGACGGAAGTGAGGATCCTGAGGAGTACACGGCGTCCTTCATCTACGAGAAGAACGGTCAGGAAGGGGCCTTCACCCTTGACAGGCTGCCGGATTCGACCTGGACTTACGTCCGTACCGAGACCATCCTCATCAACAGGCTTGACGCCAGCGACGAGACTCCGTCTCTTTCCTTCCACGATTCGACAGGTCTGAGCCGCGACGCTCTTGCGGCGGACGGCAACGTCCTGGTTATTTCAGTCCACACTCCTGGAAAAGTGAAGGGGGAGGAGTGGACCAGAATCGCTGATGCAGTGGACGGCGCATCTTCTGTGGGTTTCGTGCCGATTCTTCTTGTGGCTTCGACCCACGAGGCCATGGACACCCTTGACGTCATGATTCCGGCCGCCCGCGAAAAGCTTGTGGGCTGTACATATACCGCTGACAGGAAGACACTTCTGACGCTCAACAGGTCAAACGGCGGAGCCACCTGGTTCTCCGACGGCCAGCTTGTCTGCAAGTATGATTCAAAGAATCTTCCTGAGCAGGATGACCTGCTTTCCATGACCGGTGACGACCCTACGTCGGTCATGCTCGACAAAAGCACCGAGGGCCATCTCCGCTTCGAGGGCTTCCTCCTCTACGCCCTCG
>JAKSJH010000001.1 GCA_024398315.1 Bacteroidales bacterium | reverse complement strand
TGTTTCTTCTTGTTGAGACGGGCTTCCTCCCTGGCATCCTTGTTGTCCTTCTGTTTCTGGAACCGGGACATGTAGCGGTCCATGATGGCCTGTTCCTTGGATTCCCGGCGGTCGCGGGCCTGAACGGCCTTCAGAGTGGACTTACGCCTCCTGACAAGCTGCCGGGCGGCCTTCTTTTCAGCTTTTACAGCATCCTTTGCATCCTTCTCCGCCCATCTGGCCTCACGCGCATCTTTTCTCTGCTGAACTTTCTCCTTGTTCCTGGCAATACGCTCAGCCTTCTCACGCTGCTTCAGAGCCTTGAGGCTGTCAGCAGGAGTCATTGTGGCGGCATTCTCCACAGGTGCCACGACAGAGACAGTAGAAGTGTCCGCCACTGTCTTCTTCTCCGTAAGACCGGCATGGGCAGGTTTCGGAACAGATGCCTGATCCGCGGCCGGTTCCTGCCGCTCTGAAGGCGGAACCTCCTCTTCGGAAGGAGCCGTCAACGCAAGAGTGTCAGCAGCGGCTTTCTCCTGCGACTCCCTCAGTCTCTGTTCAGCCCGCCGGACCCTCTTCAGAGAATCCTGCGAAGCAAGCATCCGATGGACCTCATCCATGTAGCCAGGGAAATATGTCTCGGTGTTCAGGAATCCCGGCCGGCTGACCTCCTCGAATCTGTCCCTCTCGGACTTCCGCATTGTGTATGAAGTTATGTCCGAAGGCTTTTCAGGACGTTTTTCGGGCTGCCACAGGAAACCCTTCAGGACTTTCTCATCAGCGGCGAGCTGGACTATCGGGTAGGCGTTGGTCTTGACATCCTCAAAATAGTTCAGATTGTCGATTTCACCGTTCCGCAGAACGGCTGTCATCATTTTCGAGTCGAACTTGTTGACTGTCGCATAAGCGCCGTTCTCCTCTATGTAGAAGAGTCCGGAAGCGCCGCCCATGGCATCGAACCGGGACAAGACGCCTGTAGAATCGAAATATGCCATCATCTCCGCCGCCCTGATCTGGTCGAAGCAGAGAGAATCCTCCTTGATGATGATGAAGGCTTCCGACATGAGGCTGGCCTTTTCAAGGGCCTTGTTCCTGATCACGACCGTGATGCTGTCAGCTGAATACTGACGGTTAAGTTCATTCCAGACCAGCGGACTCTCGTAGAGCCTCACAAGGGAATCCAGGTCATTATATTCCAAAAGGTCGCAGACGACCTGCATGTCCTTCCTGAACACCTTGACATTGTGGATGCCCTGAAGGAATCCAACTCCGGTCGTATCCTTTGGTGCGAGGGTTGAATCAGCAGGGTTCATCAGAGAGTCGGCGGGAGCGCCGGCAAGCAAGGAGTCAGCCTGGGGCAGAAGCGAATCGGGCGGATTCTGCGGACGGGCATATTCAGGGAATATCTCATCAGGCACCTCATCCCATGGGGCCGGGAGGCGGGCGCCCTTGTCAGCGGCTCCCAGGGCGTTAGGGTCGGACTCCAGCATTTTCTTCTTCGCTTCCTCGGCGGCCGCCCTGGCCTTTTCGGCCGCATTGCGCCTGTAGGCGGTCTCCGCATCGGAGTTAATGTCCTCCAGACGCTTGTCGCTCTTCTTGAACTCACCGTCAGGGATGTCGCACTTCCTCACTGTCCTGTAGATAAGTGTGTCCGCACCGACATATGTCGTGTCTACCTGTCCGTCCTGTTCCGATATGGCTATCACAGCGGGATCCCTGGCCATCTTCATGTACCGGAGGGAATCTATGTACTGCATGTAGCCGGCGACCGCCGACACGTTCCGCGTGGTGTCCAGAAGTTCGACATTTCCGAACATCTCGGCATTGTTGAAGGCCCGGTAGTACTTCAGCGAATCCGCCCACGCCTCCTGGTTCGGAGTCATCAGATGGACCTTCTTGTGGAACAGGAACGTCTCATTCGCCCTGTCGTACCAGCCGGCATCGGAAGACAGCATGGAATCGTCCTTCCATGCGTTCGTACCATGTCCGAAATATGCCATGGATGTCTCTGCATTGTACTCAAGCCTCTCCGTCTTGACGAAGACGGAGTCGGTGTACATATTCACCATCCCGGTGAATATGAAGGTCTTGAACTTGGACTCGTAAGAGCCTTTCTTGCTCTCGATGATCTGGCCGTCCTTGTCCTTCATCGCACCCCCGTTCCTGAACACGGCGACACTGTCCTTGGTGTTGTAGTCCAGATCGGCCGTACGCAAGGTGTTCTTCTGCTTGTCCTGAAGCTGGACCACGGTACCTCTGAACTTCGCCAGGTTCTCATCGATGTCATAGTCAAGCCTGTCACTGCTCAGTACAGTCTCGTTCTGGATAATCCGGACATTGCCGTAGGCGTTGATGACATTGGAGTTGACGTTCCAGATGGCCGTGTCGCAGACCAGCAGGGTTGAGTTGTGCTCGAAGCGCGCATGGCCAAGAGCCTGACGGAAGCTGAGGCCGTACTGCTCCACCTGACGGAGCTCATCGCAGCCAAGAAGGCGGACAAGGCTGTCTGTCTTCTCCTTTTCCTGGGCCGACAAGGAAGAAACGCAGACCAGAAAAGCTGTCAATGAATATGCCAACCGCCTCAGCAGCATCAGATTCCCGGATTCTATCAGTCTTTTCTGATTTTCTCCTTCCAGAGAGCACGTTTGAAATCACACTCACCGAAGACAGGGTCGATGATTATACTGACCTCCTTGACCTTGTTCTGAAGGAACTCGTCCAGCGCCTTCTCCTGCTTCTGATCCGTGACCGCATCCTGAATCAGACTGTAGTCTTCCTCGAAAGTGGCCGCATGGGAAGGGATTATCCTGTCGACCTTGATGATCTTGTAGTTCTCCTTGCCGTCCATGTACCTTCCTTCCATGCTCTCGCGTCCTTCGTTGTCGGTGGACTTGACCGGATCCGAGATCTCACCTTCCTTCAGATTCCGGATCGCCCTGTAATCCTGCGGCTTGAGCTGGTCGATCTCGAAATAGGCGGAGCCGGTGTGAGGGTCGGACATCTGTCCGCCGTTGGTCCTGGAAGCCAGGTCCTGTGAGTAGAAGTTTGCGGCCATCTGGAATGAGACGGCTTCGTTGAGTATCTCTGTGCGAAGGCTGTCGAGGGTCTTGAAAGCCTTCTCCCTGTCCGCTTCCGTGTACTTGGGACGGATAAGGATGTGGCGGGCGTTGAACTTGTCCCCCTTCTTCTCTATGACTTCGATCAGATGGAAGCCGTCCGGAGTCTCTACGATCTGGGAGATGACTCCCGGCCTGAGTGACATCGCGGCGTCAGAGAAAGACGGCCAGTACAAGGATTTGGAGCCCATTCCCAGCTCACCTCCCCTGCGGGCGCTCTCGATGTCGTCGGAATATATCCTGGCCAGAGTGCTGAACTTTTCACCGTTGATGATCCTTTCGCGGAGCTCAAGCAGTTTCTCGCGGACGGCGAGGTTGGCGGCCTCCCTGTCCGGATAGAGGCAGATCTGGCTGAGCTGGTACTTAACCGGCACGATTGGTAGTGAATTGACGTCAACCGTGTCCATGTAGGCCCGGACTTCGTTTGGCGTGGTGTCCGGAAGCTTGTTGATGATCTCTCCCTGTTCCTGGCTGATGAGCGACATCTCCTCGTACTGAGTCCTCCATTCCTGCATCATGCGGTAGAGAGGCTTGCCGAAATAAGCCTGTACCTGCTCCTCACCTCCGAGCATGTACAGAACCCTGTCCGACTGCTGGGCGACTCCGCTCTCGACATTGTCCTGGTTGACGGAAAGCGAGTCTATCCTGGCCTGCATCAGGAATATCTTGTTCTCGAGGATGGATTCCAGAATCTCACAACGCATGTTCCTGTCCGAGGTGAAACCCTGGGCGAGCTGGTTCTTGATTTCGTTCTCGATGTCCGAGACCATCACGACCTCATTTCCGACCACAGCCACTGTCTTGTCAACGAAGTTGTATTTCTGGGCGTTTGCGGTCAGGCAGGCTGACATCGCCAGGACGACGGCGATTACGGATTGTCTTTTCATTCTGATTCAATTTCAAATTTATGCTTTGCAAGGGCTTCATCAAGCAAGTCCCGTTCCAAAGTCAAAAGAAGGTCGCGTTTCCTCTCGCTGACGACAAGGTCGCATATTCTTTCACGGCAGAATTCCACCGGAGGGATCTCCCCTGCATCCACCATGTCCACGATGAATGCGAATGACATCATCCCCTCTTCGGAAGACGGCATCTCTATCGTGGAGCCTGTCTTCTTCGAAAGCATCCTGACATAGTCGGTCCCGAATTCGGCCGCAAGCAGGGCGGCGTCCGTCCATGTGTCCGAATAGTCGTGGTAGTGCCGGGTGGAGTTGAAAGCCAGAGTGTCGGCGGCCAGCACATCCTCCGGTCTGTCGGAGCTCATGAGCTTCTTCAGGACGGGATAGTTGGGCGAATCCCCGGCCATGGTCACGAACCTTGCCTTCATGGCAGGACGGTCGAGACGGAAAGCCTCCTTGTTCCTGTCGTAGTAGTCGTCTATCTGGCGGTCGGTGACCACAGTGTCAAGACGCTCGTTGATGTAGTGCTGTTCGTAACGATACTTCAGAAGAGCCTGTCTGTAGGCCTCCAGATCCTTGGAAACATCCTTCTCCTCCTTGCTGAGGCGCTGCTGCGCAATGTCCAGGAACGCCTTGTCTCTCGCCCAGGACAGAATGTACTGTTTGGCGAAGCTTGCGCTGTCCTCGGGAGACAGACCTTGGGGGATGACGTTCCTGACATCAGTGCGGTAGAGCTTGTGGTCGGCATAGCTGGCCACGACCTCACCGTCATGCACGAGCGACGAAACGGCCTTGCAGGACGGAAGGGATGAAAGCGCTGCCACGCAGAGAGCTATGGTAAGGATCCGGCGCATCGCCCCAGACTAGCGGGAGTAGTTAGGAGCCTCCTTTGTGATAGTGACATCGTGAGGATGGCTCTCAAGGAATCCGGCATTGGTTATGCGTACGAACTGAGCCTCACGGAGAGCTTCGATGTTGCGGGCTCCGCAATAGCCCATGCCCGCGCGAAGTCCGCCGACAAGCTGGTAGACGACTTCGGAGACGGTTCCCTTGTAAGGGACCTGGGCGACGATTCCTTCCGGCACGAGTTTCTTGATGTCGGCTTCCATGTCCTGGAAGTACCTGTCCTTGGAACCCTGTTCCATGGCTTCAAGAGAGCCCATTCCACGGTATGACTTGAAACGGCGGCCGTTCATGATGATGGTCTCGCCAGGTGACTCCTCGGTACCTGCAAGCAGAGATCCCGCCATGATGGTGCTGGCGCCGGCTGCAAGAGCCTTGACAATGTCTCCTGAATATCTGATACCGCCGTCAGCGATGACAGGGATTCCGGTCCCCTTGACCGCGTCGGCGGCAGCCATGACAGCGGTGAGCTGAGGGACGCCGATTCCGGCGATGATCCTGGTGGTGCAGATGGAGCCTGGGCCGATACCGACCTTGACAGCCTTTACACCGGCATCGACAAGAGCCTTCGCACCTTCTGCGGTGGCGACATTTCCTGCGATGATCTGGAAATCCTTATAAGCCTGGCAGGCCTTCCTGATGGTCTGGAGAACACCTTCCGAATGGCCGTGTGCGGTGTCGAGCACGACTGCATCGGCGCCTGCGTCGATAAGCATGCCGATACGGTCCACGGTGTCGTATTTGATTCCGGCAGCGGCAGCGACCAGAAGGCGGCCCTTGCTGTCCTTGGATGCGATAGGGTTGTCCTTGATCTTCATCAGGTCCTTGTAGGTGATCAGGCCGACCAGTCTGCCGTCCTTGTCAACCACAGGAAGTTTCTCGACCTTGCTGTTGCGGAGAATGCTTGTAGCCTCGGCGAGAGTGATGCCCTTCGGGGCGACGACCAGGTTTTCCTTGGTCATGACCTCGGAAATCGGACGCATGAGGTTCTCCTGGAAACGGAGGTCCCTGTTGGTGACTATGCCGATGAGGAGGCCGGAGGCGTCCACGACAGGGATGCCGCCGATGTGATGCTTCTTCATCATTCCGAGAGCGTCACCGACGGTGGATTCAGGACTGATGGTGACAGGATCGTAGATCATGCCGTTCTCCGCCCTCTTGACACGGCGGACCTGCTCGCACTGCTGCTCGATAGGCATGTTCTTGTGGATCACGCCGATACCACCTGCCCTCGCCATGGCGATGGCCATGTCTGACTCCGTGACGGTGTCCATTGCCGCGGAGATGACAGGGGTGTGCAGCTTGATGTCAGCTGAAAAGTTTGTTGAGACGTCCACGTCGCGAGGGAGGACATCGGAATGTGCCGGGACAAGCAGCACATCGTCGAAGGTGAGGCCTTCGGAGATTTCTCTGTTTACGTACTTCGCCATTGAAATGAATATATTTTGGCAAATATAATCAATTTTCGGCAGAAAACAGGCAATCAGAGCCTCATCCTTCCTTGGAAAGTGCAGCGGGTTTCGAGCTTTTCGTCCAGGAGGTGCAGAATGTCGGCGTTGCGGACCAGTCCCCACGGGGTCTCGTTGACGAAACGGGGCGGAACCTCACCTGCGACCCTCTCGATGCAGAGGTCCGGACGGAGCCTTTCAAGGATGTCCGCGACAAGGTCCAGATAGCCGTCAAGACCGAGCCTCAGGAAGTCCTGAGGGTTTTGGGAATATTCCTTCTCCATCCTGGTCCCCTTCACTATCTGGAGCTGGTGGAACTTGACGGAACGAAGAGGAAGGGATGAGATTGCATCGCATTGGTCCAGAAGCATTTCCCTCGTCTCGCCTGGAAGGCCGAGAATGAAATGGGCGCCGACGTCCAGGCCTCTTGCGGCAGTGGCCTCGACAGCCTTCCGGGCGCACTCGAAGCCGTGTCCGCGGTTTATCCGGCGAAGAGTGGTGTCGTAGCAGGATTCGATCCCATATTCAATGTTCAGGACAGGGGCCCTCAGCACCCTTCCGTCAGAGAGTGTCCTGTTCCAGCCGGGAAGGTAATCCCCGGATGCGAGAGAGGCGAGCCAGTCCAGCTTCTCCTCATCCACGCAGTCAGGCCTCGTGCCCACCACCAGCCCGACGACCGACGGGTGGGAAAGGGCTTCAGAATAGAGCCTCTGCAGAGTCTCCAGACTGGCGTAGGTGTTTGAATATGCCTGGAAATAGGCAAGATAATGCCTGACCCTGGGATAGCGTCCACGATGGAACTCGATTCCTTCGTCGATCTGGTCGTACAGTGACTTCCCCGGCACGCTGTAGCCAGGATGGAACGCGGCGTTGTCGCAGTAGGTACACCCTCCCCTGCCGACAGTCCCGTCCCTGTTGGGACAGGAGAAGCCGGCGTCGATGACGAGCTTCTGCAGACGCTCGCCGTAGGTCCTGCGGTAATAGCCGACGAATGTGTTGTATCTTTTTCCTTCTGGGAAATCCATCTCGGATGTGTTACGGTCATGCAAATCTACTTAATTGTCTATATTTGCACAAACATTGACACCGAACATCATGAAAAAGACAGCCCTCCTGACCGCAATCCTTCTTGCCGTTCCGTTTCTTGCCACCGCCCAGGATGCACCTGACCCGGGCAAGGAGATGGCAGTGGTCACCCTTTCCACGAATTTCATCCGGGAGAATCCTGACTACACTGCCGAACTTGGCGACCAGGCCCTGATGGGCACCCTCGTGGAGATCCTGGGGCAGGAAAGCTACTGGGTGAAGATCAAGAGTCCTGAGCCTTACTACGGATGGGTCAACGAGATGGGGCTCCGGAGGCTTTCTCCCGCCGAGGCCGGAGAGTACATGGAGGCACCGAAATACATCTGCACGGCCCTGTTCACCCATGTTCTGGAAAGCCCCTCAAGACATTGCGGCACTGTCACCGACCTCGTTCAAGGCGACATACTGAGAGTCTGCCTGAAGGATGACGGGAAACCATCCAGACACGGTCATTATGTCGAGGTGACGCTGCCGACGGACGAAAGAGGATGGGTACGATCCGACGATGTCGAGCCTTTCCTTGAATGGGCCGAGGGGAGGCTGTCGAAGGCCTCCGATGAGGATGGATTCCGCAAGGACCTCGTCAGCACCGCCCTCTGCTACAAGGGTGTGTCCTACATGTGGGGAGGGACTTCGATCAAGAATGTCGACTGCAGCGGAATGACCAGGAGCGTCTATTTCGCCAACGGTGTGCTCCTCCCGAGGAACGCATCCCAGCAGGCCGGAGTCGGAGAAGACA
This sequence comes from Bacteroidales bacterium, assembly GCA_024398315.1. Lineage (GTDB taxonomy): Bacteria > Bacteroidota > Bacteroidia > Bacteroidales > UBA932 > Cryptobacteroides. Next base: position 42,885 of record JAKSJH010000001.1, on the reverse strand, counting down.
TAAGGATATTCAACGATGAAGGGGAACTGACCTGGGACGCCCTGCTCCCTGGAGATCTGATCTTCTGGGGTAGGGCCGCCACCGCAGAATCACGCGAGAGGATAAGCCACGTCGGGATGTACATCGGTGACGGCAAGTTCATCCATTCCTCCCAGGTGGTCAGGATCAACGACTTCAGGACATATTCAAGAAACCCTGTCAGGGCCAGGAGGATCGTCGGTCACATCGACGAAGAAGGCTCCGGTGTGGTTTCCACACGCCGGAGCCCCTGGTATTTCCAACAGTAACCCGCCTATTCTGTCTTGTAGACGAAGTTGAAGCGCCCTCCCGGAGCGGTGTCACCATTGACGTAGAAGTCCATGATGCTGCCCTCCTCCTGCATGTTGTCGTTCCACTTGAACTCGATGTCAAGAGGTCCGTCTGAAAGCCCGAGAGCCTTGCGTGAGATACGGATGACCAGTCTGTTGTCCTTCTTGAAGTACTTGCACTTGTCTGCGGTCTCCCACTGCCAGATGTTCCGGTCGTTCTTTTCAAGGAAAGCCTTGCCGCCCGGAGACACTCTGTTGACGACGAAATCGTAGCCGTTCCACCCGGTAGCCTTGTCGCGGTCTACATCGATGAAGAGCTGCATCCAGTGAGGATCAGTCTTCGGAGTAAGCCTCTCCGCAGTCTCGACATAGAACCAGACATATTCGTCATCCCTGGCCACCTTCGCGCCAACTATGTCGTTGCGGCCGGTCTTATTGGTGTAATGGAGGTCTCCCGTACGTCCGCGGCTGTCACGGTGGGCGGTGTTCCCTTTGTAGGAAGCGAAATATGGTCCAACCTCGTCCCAATCACAGAACTTATTGATTCTGATGAATTTCTCCCCGGTAGCAGGTTCTGCGGGAGTCATGCCCTTGAACTTGCGGACGCGGTCCACCAGCTGGAGATAATAGACATCCCCCCTGTCGCCCCAGCCCTTGTTCGGTTCGATGTCACGGCTGTGGTCCCAGTCGAATTCGTCCACGAAAGAGAACGGATCACCGTTCCACCCGGGGATGCGCCACATTCCTGCGGTATATTCATTCCACCCGGTGACGAAGACAAGTTCGGGGTCCAGTTCGTATGCTCTGTCCCACTGCTCGGAGAAGTTCCATCCATAGAGGTAGCCCTCGGTACGGGGATCGAATCCTTTCCTGACCGAGAAGCTTCGGCCGTAGGAATCCTTCACATTGAAGGCTCCGGCATGACCGTTCACGTCCGGGCTGGTGTTCTGGGCGACGCCGACTGTGACCTGTTCGTAGCGAGTGTTCCCGCCATCGTCCGTCGTTGCCACGTACCCGTGCTGAGGATAGTCCTCCAGCCATCCCCACTGGTCGTTACGGCCTGGTGCCGGACCATTGACATAGTCAGGCTGCCCTGGGCGGAAAGTGAAGAAGTCCGCTATCTCCCGGCTTTCAGAGCTGTCATCAAGTGACTCAGGATAGGCCATGATGCAAGGCTTGCCCTTCCAGAAGAACCAGAGGTTCTCGTAACGGCGCGGTTTGTAGAGGTCCTTGTAGATTTCGTGGATCGATGCGTTGGTCGTAGGAGCCGGACACAGGTTCAGGATGAAGGCGATCTTCGGGACGTTCACTCCGTCCTTCTGCGCCTTGTCCCAGGTCTCAAGCAAAGCCTCATAGGCATCCTTGAAGGTAAGGTCCGCATTTGTGCAGTCGAAGAACACCGCATCCACCCCCGCATCCGCCAGCATCTCCGCATGCTTGCGGAGCACCCACCTGTCAGTGGATGAATAGTAGCCCAGAAGAGGCTGCTCCCAGTAGAAGCATCCAGGTCTGCTCGGTCCCCATGCCGGATGATCGTAGTCCTTCAAAGCCTCCGGGTGCTGCCTGAGCACCTCCGAGATGTTCATCGGCTGGCAGTTCTCCTCGCGGTGCCAGGTCCAGTAGAACATAGCGACGAACTTGCCGTCCTTTTTCTGTGGTGCGTCCTCATAGGAACGGACTTTCCGCCCAAGCGCGTCGGTCGCCGCCCAGGAATCGCTGTTGACCGTCTGTCCGAAAGACGGGATTGCCGCAAGCACAGCTGCGACAAGCATGGATATGGCAGAATGTCTCATCTCTGAATATGTCTGAATATGAAAAATGCAGCCCCCCGGCGCATAGCTCCGGAAGAGGCTGCATGTTCGTCATGAAATGCTACCTGAGGTCCCTGATCCAGATGTTGCGGAAGCTGATAGGTTCGCTTGGGTCACCGTGCATCTGAAGGATGATCGGACCGTCACCGTGCTTCACTGTGCGAGGCAGACCGATGAATTCAGTGGTGCCGTGGATGGTGGTGTTGTTCTGTACGAGGACACCGTTGAGCAGGACAGTCACCCTAGGTTCATAGAGATAGGTTCCGTCCTCCTTGAACACAGGTGCGGTGTAGATGATGTCATAGGTGTTCCACTCGCCCGGCTTCTTCATCGGATTGACCAGAGGAGCGGACTGCTTGTAGATGGAGCCGACCATGCCGTTGGCGTAGGTCTCGTTCTGGTAGCAGTCAAGGATCTGGACTTCATACATTCCCTGAAGATAGACGCCTGAATTGCCTCTGCCCTGGTCTGAACCGGTTATGTTCTTCGGTGTGCACCACTCGAGATGGAGCTGGCAGCTGCCGAACTCCTGCTTCGTGCGGATGTCCTTGCCGTTCTCCTTGACAACGGTGGCAACCCCGTTCTTCACTTTCCAGGTAGGTTCAGTGCCGTCCGGAGACATCCACTGGGAAAGGTCCTTGCCGTCGAAAAGCACTATGGCGTCGGAAGGGGCGTCACCCTTCTCCTTGCCAGGATCGACAATCTTTGGCTGGGGCTCCCAGAATTCAGTCATGTCATGGGTCATCTGACCCGGTTTCGGGTATTCTTTCTTGTCCTGAGCCTGAAGGGCGTTGCAGGCGACAAGCACTGCCAGGACCAACAAGGTCTTTTTCATTGTGTTCTGTAATTATTAGAGGTTTGAAGAAAGTATCTTGCGAAGCTCATTGGCTCCCTGTACGGTGTTGTTCACTAGTACGCCGTCGATGATGAGGAAAGCGATAGGGAGCTTGCCCTGGGTGTTGTACATGTCAGCAGTCTTGGACGCCAGGCCGAGACCGTCGTTGACATTGATCCACGGAAGGTTCTGACTCTTGACCGTGCTGGCCCAGAGGCCCTTGTCAGCATCGAAGGAGACTGAATATATCTCGAAGCCTTTGTCGTGCCATTCATTGTACACAGGGACGAGGACGTCCTGGTTGAACATCTTCTGTCCAGGGTCGGTGGCAGTCCAGAAATAGACCATGATGACCTTGGCGTCGATGTCGGAGATCTTCACCTTGCGTCCGTTGACATCAGGCATTTCGACATCAGGGTATCCGGATTCCTTCGCATCCTTGATCTGCGAAGCTATTCCCATTGCGTTCATCCTCTTCTTCGCATCCTCACCCAATGAAAGGACATACTTCGACTCAGGATAGAGGGTTGCAAGAGAATCGTGGAGGGCCTGGAAATGGATGGCGTCCGTAGCCTGGCTGAACACAGGGAAAGACTCGCTGATGCTCTGGTAGAGCACCGGGATGGAAGACAGGGACTTGGAGTTGCTGACGACATAGGAGACCCTGGATCGGTAGTAGTCGATGTACTCCTTGGTCATCGAGGTCCTGTCTCCCTCCTCCGCGAAGGAAGCCATCTTCCTGAGGAAGTCGGAGAACTCGTTCTCGACCTGCTGCAGTTTCACACTTTCCTCGGAGCCTTCCACCGAAAATTTACCCAGAGTGTCAGAGACGACCTTGACATTGTCTCCGCTCAGGAGGATGAGCGAGGCGATCCTGGTGTCACCCTTGTAGGCATAGACGAACTCTGGGTGGCCCTTCGCCACCGGCATCTTGTAGGAATATCTTCCCGAAGCGTCTGTGGTGACGGTGTCGAGGACGGTCATGGTGTTGCCTGAAAGGAGCTTGAACACCACATCAGTGTCCGGAGCGGATTCGAGAGTTCCGCTGATTCTGGCGCTGTCCGAGCATGAAGCGAGAACGAGCGAAATGGCCGCCGCAATAAGGAGGATTCTACAATTTTTCATATTCCTTGAGGATTGAATCTGCGATATTCTGGTTTTCTTCCGCCGGAAGCTGGAGCTTCTCCTTTCGGAAATCGAGGTCTCCCTCGCACTGGAGAGGCACGAGATGGATGTGAGTGTGAGGAACTTCCATCCCGAGGACAGCCACTCCCACCCTCTTGCATGGGACCGCCGCCTTCAGCGCGACCGCAACTTTGCGGGCGAATGCCCAGAGGCCTTCGTAGACCTCTCCGTCTAGATTGAAGATGTAGTCGTCCTCAACGTTCTTGGGGATTACGAGAGTGTGGCCTTTGGCAAGGGGGTTGATGTCGAGGAACGCGTAATAGTCCTCGTTCTCGGCAACCTTGAATGAAGGGATCTCCCCTTTCGCTATCTTGGTGAATATAGTAGCCATCGCAGTGCTAGAGAGTGATGTCAAGGATCTTGAGCTTCATGATTCCCGAAGGAACCTTCGCTTCCACTGTCTCGCCTTTCGAGTGGCCGAGAAGAGCCCTGGCAATAGGGGTTGTCACCGCCAGCTTGCCGTTGGCGAAATCGGCCTCGGTCTCACCGACGATGGTGTACTCCATGACGGTGTTGAGGGTCAGGTTCTGGAACTTGACCTTGTTCATCATCTGCACCTTGTCCGTGCCGATCTGGGACTCGTCGATGACCTTGGCGTTGGCCACGAGGTCCTTGAGCTTGGCTATCTTGACTTCGAGAAGTCCCTGCGCGTCGCGTGCGGCGTCATATTCGGCATTTTCTGAAAGGTCTCCCTTTTCTCTGGCCTCCGCAATGGCAGCGGAGATGACAGGACGCTGTGCGAGAGCTTCCGCAAGGTCCTTCTTAAGCTTGTCCAACCCTTCCTGGGTCATGTAATGGATGTCAGCCATAGTAATGATTCTTCTAAACTTGATTTAAGAAGCTGTTTTGAAATGATTAACTTTATTTCTTATGAATCTTTTTGGTCTGAATTTCCTTTTTCATCAGTCACATAGCTACTGCTATGCTTCATCTTCAAAAGAAAATTCATCCTCAAAAATCTTCTATAACAAATTTTGTGAACCATTTCAAAACAGCTTCTAAAAGTGGTTACATGCACAATGTAAAAGAAACGGAGCTCCGCCTGCTTAAGCGGAACCCTGTCGTCTTTGGCAAATGTAAGAAAAAAAAATGAAACAAGATGGCTTATTATTGTCAAGATATCTTATTTTTGTGAAGACAACCACATAATTCATCATCAAGCTATGGTTTCCTATCCGAAAATTGGCATCAGGCCGACAATCGACGGCCGTCAGGGTGGCGTACGCGAAGCCCTCGAAGACAAGACAATGGCTCTCGCCAGATCAGTGGCGGACCTTATAACATCCAACCTCAGGAATCCGGACGGAACTCCGGTCGAGTGCGTGATCTCGGACACCACGATAGGCCGTGTCGCCGAAAGCGCCGCCTGTGCGGAGAAATTCGAGCGCGAAGGTGTCGGAAGCACCATCACGGTCACATCCTGCTGGTGCTACGGCAGCGAGACCATGGACATGAACCCTCACTGGCCGAAGGCCGTCTGGGGATTCAACGGCACGGAGCGTCCTGGAGCCGTCTACCTCGCAGCGGTGCTGGCCGCGCACGCCCAGAAAGGACTTCCTGCTTTCGGAATATACGGGCACGACGTCCAGGACCTCGATGACAACTCGATCCCCGAGGACGTGGCCGCCAAGATCCTGCGGTTCGCCCGCTCGGCCCAGGCCGTGGCCACGATGCGCGGCAGGAGCTACCTTTCGATGGGAAACACCTGCATGGGCATCGCCGGATCCATCGTCAACGCCGATTTCCTGCAGAACTACCTTGGGATGCGCACTGAATATGTCGACCTGGTCGAGATTCTCCGCCGTGTCGAGTTCGGAATCTACGACCACGAGGAGTTCGAAAAGGCGATGGCCTGGGTCGAAGAGCACTGCAAGTGCAACGAAGGGCACGACTACAACGAAGACCGTCCTCTGTTCCCGGGCACCCCTATGACAAGTTTCAACGGGAAGGGCAAGGGAAAGAACAGGGAGGAGAAGGACGCCGACTGGGAGTTCACCGTCAAGAACATGATGGTCATCAGAGACCTGATGTTCGGGAACCCGAAGCTGCTTGAGATGGGCTACAAGGAAGAAGCCCTCGGCCACAACGCCATCGCAGGCGGAGTCCAGGGTCAGAGACAGTGGACCGACTACAAGCCGAACTTCGACTTCCCTGAGTCCCTCATGTGCTCCTCGTTCGACTGGAACGGAATCCGCGAGCCTTACGTACTCGCCACCGAGAACGACTCCCTCAACGGTCTCTCAATGCTGTTCGGCCATCTTCTGACCGGCAGGGCCGCAATGTTCAGCGATGTCCGCACCTACTGGAGCCCGGAGGCCGTGAAGAGAGTGACAGGCAAGGCACCGGAAGGCGGTGCCGCCAACGGATTCATCCACCTGATCAACTCAGGAGCGACCACCCTCGACGCCACCGGCGCGATGTCCGACAAAGACGGGAATCCTGTCATGAAGCAGCCTTGGGAGATGACTCCGGAAGATGCAGATGCATGCCTCAAGGCCACCAGCTGGATGCCGGCCGACAGAGACTATTTCCGCGGTGGAGGGTATTCAGCCCACTTCGTGACAAGAGGAGGCATGCCTATGACCATGCTCCGTCTCAACATGGTGCACGGGCTCGGGCCTGTGCTCCAGATTGCGGAAGGTTGGAGCGTCGAACTTCCGAAGGAACAGCACGACATCCTCGACAAGCGCACGGACCCGACCTGGCCTACCACCTGGTTCGCGCCAAGGCTCGACCCTGCGAAGGACTGCTTCAAGGACGTGTACAGCGTCATGAACAACTGGGGTGCCAACCACGGAGCGATAGTCTACGGTCACGTCGGTGCAGACCTCATCACTCTCTGCTCGATGCTCAGGATTCCGGTCTGCATGCACAACGTTCCTGATGCTGGAATATTCAGGCCTGCAGCATGGAATGCCTTCGGAATGGACAAGGAAGGTGCCGACTACAGGGCATGCGCCGCATTCGGGCCCATCTACAAGTAGCAAGTCCGTCTCCGCAAGCCTATGAAGATCGTCGAAAAGAAATATCTCGTACCGTTCATCCTGATCACATCGCTGTTCGCGCTGTGGGGGTTCGCCAACGACATCACCAATCCGATGGTCGCCGCTTTCCAGACTGTGATGGAGCTGTCCGCATCGAAGGCTTCTCTCATCCAGTTCGCGTTCTATGGCGGCTATGCGACCATGGCAGTGCCAGCCGCCCTGTTCATCCGCAGGTTCAGCTACAAGAAAAGCATCCTGCTGGGACTCGGGCTCTACGCCGTGGGAGCATTCCTTTTCATTCCGGCAGCGGCACGTGAGAGCTTCCTGTTCTTCTGCCTTTCGCTCTACATCCTGACCTTCGGACTGGCATTCCTTGAGACCACAGCGAATCCGTTCATCCTGTCCCTCGGACCTAAGGAGAACTCAACCAGAAGGCTCAACCTTGCCCAGGCGTTCAATCCGGTCGGTTCCCTGACCGGCATGGCTGTCGCTTCCTGGGTAGTGCTTCCGTCTCTTCTGAGCGACACTCACAGGGACGCATCGGGACAGCTGATGTTCAGTCAGCTCCCGGAAGCCCAGAAAGCAGTGGAGAGAGTCCATGACCTTGGAGCGATCCGGGATGCTTACGTGGCTCTGGGAGTGGCCGTAGTGGTGGTTTTCGTGATAATCGCACTGGCGAAGATGCCGGCCACAGCAGGTTCTGGCGTAAAATCGGAAGGGACTCTCAAGCGTCTCTGGAAGAACGTCAACTACCGCGAAGGAGTGCTTGCGCAGCTGTTCTATGTCGGTGCTCAGATCATGGTCTGGACCTTCATCATCCAGTATGCCGACAACCTCGGCATCGACAAGGCCACCGCACAGAAGTACAACATCTCCGCCATGGCGATGTTCCTGTGCTTCCGTTTCGTGTCCACGTTCCTGATGAAGTATGTCAACTCCAGGAAGCTGCTCGCAATCTTCGGCTGCGGTGCCGCAGTCTGCACTGCCGGAGCGATACTGCTTGTCGGGAAGTCCGGTCTGATCTGCCTTGTGGCGATAAGCGCCTTCATGAGCCTGATGTTCCCTACGATCTATGGAATATCACTTGAGAACGTCTCCCCAGAAGACTCGACTCTCGGAGCATCATTCCTGGTGATGGCCATCGTGGGCGGTTCGATACTTCCTCCTCTCCAGGGCACGATCATCGACCTGGGAACCGTCTTCGGACACCCTGCGGTCAACGTCAGTTTCGTACTGCCGCTGTTCTGCTTCCTGATGATAATACTCTACGGAATCCGCAGTTCACGAAGGGCATAGATGGGTTCAGACCCCGGAAAGAATCTCAGCGCGGTCAAGTTCCAGCTGAGTTTTCAGTTCATCCAGTGAACCGAACCTGCGCTCGTCACGGACCTTCCTCTTGAAGGTGACCTTGATGTCAAGACTGTAGATGTCCTCCTCGAGACCGAATATGTTCGTCTCGACCGTCAGGGCATTGCCTTTCCCGACGGTAGGGCGGATGCCGATGTTGCACATCCCTCTGAATGTCCGGCCTACGGTCTCCACATCGACAGAGTAGACCCCGTTGCCCGGAATCAGCTTAAGAGGCTCGTACAGCTGCATGTTCGCAGTGGGGAATCCAATGGTGCGGCCAAGCTGGTTGCCGGATACGACCACTCCGAAAAGAGAATACTCGTAGCCCAGCATCTCATTAGCCCTCTCAATCTCTCCGGCAGCTATTGCCGAGCGGATCCTGGTAGAACTGATTGCCTCCATTGTCCGGTTCACAGCCTCGGTACGGATCACCTCCAGGCCGACTTCCCTGGCGGTTGACTCTATTTCCTCGGGAGAGAGATTGTCGCCTCCCACACGGTTGTCGTAACCAAGCAGGACGGACTTGCCGCCGAAACGGTCGCAGATCACCTTGCGGAAATAATCCCTGCAGGAAAGAGCGCTGAATTCCTTTGTGAAAGGAAGGACCTCGACGTGGTCCACGCCGAGTCCTTCAATCAGTTTTTTCTTTTCCTCAAACGTGGTCAGAAGTCTGAACACCCTCGCATCCTTCTGGAGGACATTGCGAGGATGAGGCCACAGGGTCACGACCATGCTTTCCTCTCCCCTGGCCTTCGCTTCAGCGACAAGCCGGGAGAGAACAAGGCGGTGCCCCAGATGCACCCCGTCGAAGAAACCGGTGGCTATAACCATCTTACGAGTTCGAAATCCTGTCTGTGAGGCAGGAGCGGGTTCTTGGCATACATCCTGGTGGCAACCTGGTACATACCGGTCTTGTCCGGAAGTATGGATGTCCTGTATGTTGCCACACCGTCCTCGAAGGATGCGACCTCGAACTCAATCTTCTCCTGGATGTGGAGGCGCTGCTTCTCATCGCTGGTGGCGAAGAGAATCTCGACTCCGATGTCCTCAGGAAGAAGGTCTCCGAGATCAAGGACCACCTCCATGTCCATAGGATTGTGCTCCGTCAACGAATATGTAGCTGACGGCTGTGTCTGTGAGACGATTTCGATGTTGTTCCACTCCTTGCGGAGCCTCTTCTTCCATGCAGCGATCTTCCTGGCAAGGCAGTAGTCGTCAGCGACGAGTTCTGAAGTACGGTTGTCCTGAGGGATGTAGAACTGGTTGCAGTAGTCTGTCAGCATCCTGTTGGTGGTGAAATTGCAGGCGACACCGGCGATAGTGTTCTTGATGTAGCCCACCCACTGGGTCGAGAAGCCTCTTGACTTGTCCACGGCGTAATAGGCAGGAGCGATTTCGTTCTCGATAAGAGTGTAGATCGTAGCTGCGTCGAGGTCGTTCTGGAAGCCCTGGTCGTCATAGGACCTCTGCTGAGGAAGAGCCCAGCCGGCTCCTTCCTTGTAGCCTTCGACCCACCATCCGTCAAGGACGGAGAAGTGCATGACACCGTTCATGGAAGCCTTCTCTCCGGATGTACCGGAAGCCTCCAGAGGTCTTGTAGGTGTGTTCATCCAGACATCGACACCCTGGACGAGCCTCTTTGCGAGAGAGATGTCGTAGCCTGGGACGAAGATGATCTTTCCGAGGAAGCGTTCATCCTTGGAGATCTCGACTATTCTCTTGATGAGATCCTGGCCGGCCTTGTCGGCAGGATGTGCCTTGCCGGCGAAAAGGAACTGTACAGGACGCTCAGGATTGTTGACGATGGCATCGAGCCTGTCAAGGTCGGAGAAGAGGAGAGTACCTCTCTTGTAAGTTGCGAAACGGCGGGCGAAACCGATTGTGAGCACATCGTCGCGAAGGTTCTCCTTGATGGTCACGATCTGGCTCGGAGAATAATGGTTGCAGATCTTAGGGTTGGAGATGATTTTGTTGACCCTTCTCACGAGCTTTGACTTGAGAGCCTTGCGGACCTCCCAGATCTCATCGTCAGGAACCTTGTAGATCCCTTCGAAGCAGGACTTGTCGTAATGCTGTGTCTGGAAGTCCGGTCCGAAGACTTTCGCATGGATCTTCTTCCAGGCCGCCGCGGCCCATGTCGGATAGTGGACTCCGTTGGTGACATAGCTGATGTAGAGTTCCTCCGGCAGGTAGCCCGGATACATTCCGTTGAATATGTCCTTGCTGACTTCGCCGTGGAGCCATGAGACGCCATTGACGTTCTGCGAGCAGTTGGCGGCGAGGAAGCTCATGGAGAACTTCTCCCCCTGATCGGAGGCGTTGATCTTTCCAAGGCCCATCATTGTCTCCCAGTCAATCTTCAGGAGCTGAGGGAAATGGCCGATGTATTGCCTGAGGAGTCCTTCGTCGAAGGAGTCATGACCGGCAGGGACCGGAGTGTGGGTCGTGAAGAGAGATGACGCGCGGACCACCTCGATGGCCTCGCCGAAGTCAAGGTTGTCATTGTTGATATATTCACGAAGCCTCTCCAGACCGGTGAATGCCGCATGACCCTCATTGTAATGGTAGATCTGAGGGTTGAGGCCCAGCTGACGGAGAGCCCTGAGTCCGCCGATTCCGAGAAGGAGCTCCTGCTTGAGACGGTTCTCCCAGTCGCCTCCGTAGAGGTGATAGGTGATCTGACGGTCCTCAGGAAGGTTGGCCTCGTAGTCGGTGTCGAGAAGATAGAGGTCGGTGCGGCCTACGGCGACCTTCCAGATTCTGGCGGTCACAGTCCTTCCTGGGAAGGCGATGCTTGACGTGACCCACTCACCGTTGGAGTCGAGGACAGGTTCTGCAGGGATGCGGGTGAAGTCCTGGGCGTCGTACTGAGCGACCTGCTCGCCCTGGCCGGTGAGGGTCTGGGTGAAGTAGCCGTAGCGGTAGAGAAGGCCGACGGCGACGAGGTTGACGTTCATGTCACTGGTCTCCTTGAGATAGTCACCGGCGAGAAGGCCGAGACCTCCTGAATAGATCTTCAGAGAAGTGTCCAGTCCGTATTCCATACAGAAATAGCCGACCATCGGATCCTTGCGTTCGGCCTTGGCTGCCATATAGACGTTGAACTCGTCCATGACCTTCCGGTAGGATGCAAGGAATTCCTCGTCCTTGGCAAGCGCCTTGAACTTCTTGAGGCTCACCACATCGAGGAGTGCCATTGGGTTATGGATGGTTTCCGCCCAGACGGCGGGATCGATTGATTCGAAAAGTGACTTGGCGGACTCGTTCCAGCACCACCAGAGGTTCTTGGAGAGAGTCTCAAGCCCTGAGATCGCCTCAGGGAGATGGCGGGTCACCATCACGCTCCTCCAGGAAGGGTTGTTAATGTTCATTTTCTTATAAGTTGTTGTAGGTGTTTCCTTTGTGTCAGGGTTCAGTCCCCCGGCCCCGGCGATTTTCGCGAGGGCTTTTGAATATGCTTCCTTGTAGTATTGTATCTGACTGTCCCAAAGAACGGTCTCAGAGACCTTCCTGGCGTTCCTCCTGTACGCTTCGAACGTTGAAGGATCAAGGGATGAGATCTCCTCCAGACGGGCGGCGGCTCCTTCCACGACAGCGTCGTAGTTGGATTCGTTGCGGTCAAGCACCGTGATTCCGGGATGGTCACCTTCATAATGCTCCCTTATCCAGAGGCCGAATCCGGCCAGGCTCGTGGTGAGTGAAGGGACGCTGAAGGCGAGGCTCTCAAGCGGAGTGTAGCCCCACGGCTCGTAGTAGGACGGGAACGCCGTGGTGTCCAGGCCGGACAGGAGGGCGTAGTAAGGCATGTTGAATATTCCGTCATCCCCGTTGAGATAGGAAGGGATGAAGAAGACCTTGATCCGGCTTCCTGCTGCGTTGACCAGTCCCAGTTCCTTGATGCGGTTGAGGATGAGGTCATATTCAGGAGAGGCAAGAGTGTGCGAGACCTGGGTGACGTAGTCGGACCCGCTGCCTTCCAGCTTTGCCAGAAGGTCTCTGTCAGGTCCGTTGTGCCCGGCCGGAATCATGATGAAGGCGGCAATTGTCCTGCCTGCGGGCTCCTTGGCGGCAAGTCCTGCCAGGGCGTCGATGAAGACGTCGATGCCCTTGTTGCGGAATTCGTATCTGCCGCCGGTTCCCACGAGAAGGGCGTCTTCGCCGATCTCCTCGCCGGACATGGCGGAGGCCACCTTGAGAAGCTTGCCGCGCGCTGCGGTGCGAATTGTGGAGAGTTCCTTGTCGTCAGATGGGACGAAACTGTTCTCGAATCCGTTCGGAGTGATGACATCGCACTTCCTCGAAAGGAAATGCTCGCATTCCATGGCGGTGATGCCGCTTACTGTAGTGAATATGTCAGCCTGCAGGGCCGTAGTCTTCTCGACTGACTGGATGGCCACCACATTGAACTGACGGGCCTTCTCGTCCGCATCTATCCTGCTCATGGCATCGTACAGAGGCAGGTTGTTTCCGGCTACGCAGCGTCCCATCATTGTGGCGTGAGTGGTGAACACTGTGGCTATCGGAAGGCCTGTCTTCTTCACATAGAGGAGTCCGGCTCCGGTCTGCCACTCATGGAACTGTGCGACGACCTTGTCTGAAGCCCCCAGGTTGAACCTGTAGAAGCTTTCGATGACACGGCCGGCAGCGAATCCGAACAGTATGTTCTCCTTGTAGTCCCAGTTGCCAGAGATTGAGTCAACTCCGAAGTCCAGCCAGATCTGGGTGAGGATATCATTCTGATGAGGGAGATACTGCTTGAAGTCCACCAGGATGGCGATTGGTCTCCCGGGAATGTTCCACCTTCCGGTCCTGACTCTGAGGCCTTCGGAGGCCGCCTGGGCCCTCCAGCTGCTGAAGAGATGGGAGTCCTCGATGAAGTCAGGGTTGCTCCGGGTGTGCATCCAGACATCCGGACCGATCAGTATGTGATGGCGGCCCAGTTCCTTCTTCAGATACGGAGCCTTCGTCGCAACCACCGTGTGGATGCCCCCTACCTTGTTGCAAACTTCCCAGCTTGCCTCGAACAAGTATTCTGGTTTGATAAGTTCTTCTGTCATTTCTGCCGGTTATTCAACGGCCTTCGTCTCGGCGATGGCGTCATTGATTCTTATGGTGAAGTCACTCAGAACGTTCATGTAGTTGATGAATGCCTCGTACGGAGTGTCGTATGGGTTGAACCTCTTGTGGATCTCTCCGTCAGAGAAGAACTTGGTGCACATGTAGTAGAGATGGTCGCTCTCCTGCAGATGGCCGAAGTCGTTCCAGAGCTGAGGGTCGTTGAGGATGCCCAGCTTCTCGGTGAGTCCGTAGAGCTTGTTGAACGCATCCTGCTGCAGTTCGTTTCCGAGCCATGCGGTCACATCCCTCTCCTCGTCAGCCCACGAGATTGCATCCGGAACGGAAACGGCTCCGATGGACTTGTGCTTGGAAGCCGCTCTTGCCGGGGTCACGAACTCCATTTCCTTGGTGGCGAGTACGGCAGAAGGAAGGGCCTTCATGAAATCGAATATTCCGCAGTCAGCGCTCTGGTGCTCTCCGAATGTCTCGTAGTCCATGAAGAGGTTGATGATCTCACCCTCAGAAGCCTTGAGCCAGTCGGTGAACTTCTCGGCGGTGAGAGGCCAGCCGGCCCATCCTCTGTCGGAGAAGCGGAAAGCGATGTCGTCACTGAGCGAATAGTTGCGCAGGAGGAGCTTCAGCTTCGGCTGGCACGCATTGTTGTAGAGGTAGTTGGTGCTCTTCCAACCCATGATGTGGCGGGCGCTCTCGGTCAGCATGGCCTTGAAGCCCAGTCTGAAGACCTCCTCACCGATGCTGTCCGAATAGATCAGCTCGGTGTTGCGGAAGGTGACCGGAGTCACACCGAAATGGCTTTCTATGGCTTCCTTGTGCTTCCTGACCTGAAGTTCGAACTCCTTGTAGTTGCTCGCAAGGGATGCGAGGGAGTGATAGTAGGTCTCGGAAAGGAACTCTACGCATCCGGTGTCGGCCAGAGCCTTGAAGCTGTCTATCACCTCAGGAGCGTACCTGTCGAACTGCTCGATGGCAGAGCCGCTGATCGAGAAGGCGACCTTGAAGGCGCCTTTGGTCTCCTTGATGGCGTTGAGCAGGAGCTCGTTCATCGGAAGATAGCAGCGGGAGACGATCCTCTTGAGGATGTTTCTGTTGGCATAGTCATCATAATAGTGGCTGTCCTTGCCTATGTCGAAGAATCTGTAGAGTCTCAGCCTGGCTGGCTGATGGACCTGGAAATACAGGCAAATGCTCTTTTTCATATTCTTTTATTTTTGAATTACTGATTCATAAACTGATTTCAACTTCGCGGTCGCTCCGTTCCACTTGAGACGGTTGACTTCCTCGAAGCCGTGCTTCGCGGCGAAAGATGCGAGAGCCGGGTACTTGAGGAGAGCGTAGATGCAGTCCGCCATGGCGTCCACATCCCAGAAGTCCACCTTGAACGCGTAGGTCAGGATCTCGGCAGCGCCAGACTGGTGGGATATGATCGAAGGCACATTGGTGCGCATCGCCTCAAGAGGAGAGATGCCGAAAGGTTCGGAGACGGACGGCATGATGTAGACGTCGGAGAGGGCGAACATCTTCTGGACATCCTTTCCACGGAGGAATCCGGTGAAATGGAACCTGTCCGAGATGCCCAGCTTCGCGACATGCTTGATGCACTTGTTCATCATGTCACCGCTTCCGGCCATCACGAAACGCACGTCCTTTGTCCTCTTGAGGACTTTGGCGGCAGCCTCGATGAAATACTCAGGCCCCTTCTGGAAAGTGATACGTCCGAGGAAGGTGATCACCTTGTCCCTGACTCCCCTCTCCACTTCGAGGTCCTCGCGGCCGCTGAAGTCGACTGCGTTGTGGACAGTCACGACTTTGGCCGGGTCGATGTGGTATTTGTTGATAACTATGTTCCTGGTGAGGTTGCTGACGGTGACAACCCTGTCTGCGGCCATCATGCCCCTCGTCTCGATGTCGAGGACGCGGGTGTCCATGTGCTTCTCGTCACCCCTGTCGTAGGATGTGGCGTGGACGTGGACAACGAGCGGCTTGCCGGTAAGCTCCTTGGCGGCTATGCCGGCGAGATAGGTCAGCCAGTCGTGGGCGTGGATGACGTCGAACTCGTCCTTGTGCTGCATCGCGATGGTTCCTCCGACCATTGCGTAGCGGGCGACCTCCTCCATGAGGTTGGCCCCGTACTTGCCGGAGAACTTGTACTTCATACCGTACTGGATCCTGAAATCCTCAGTCTGGCGGCGGCGTTCCTCCTCGACCATGCTTGAGAATTCTTCCGGACCCACATAAGGAATCATGTTCGTTCCGATGTGCACGAACTTCACCTTGCCGAGGAACTCGTCCACGCTCCTGGAGACAGTGTCGACAGGAACGTCGCTGGCGTTGATGATGGTCGTTGCGCTCTGGTCTTCGTCACCGGAAGCGGAAGGCATCACGAACAATGTCTCCACACCGTTGTAGGCCAGTCCTTTGACTATTCCTTCGCAGGCGGTGCCCAGACCACCGGCGATATGAGGCGGGAATTCCCAGCCAAACATCAAGACTTTCATCTGTTCCTCTCAATAAGGTTAATCATGCTCAACAGAGCCGAAGTACTCAACGCAGAAGAGATCGCCCCGTGAGGTTCATGTGGCGGATCTCCGTCATAAAGTTCAGAGAAGGCTCCCACGCCATGGGTTCCGAGATCGTCGAAGAAACCCTCGACGAGCCATTCGGCCTTCTTGACGAAGGACGCTCCCTGCACCTTGAAGCAGACTTCCGCATAAGGAAGGAGCAGGGCGGTGCGGGTGCTTCCCTGGTGGTAGGCCAGGTCTCTCTCTATCTGGGTGCCGTCATAGACACCCTTGTATTTAACATCACGCGGAGAAAGGGTCCTGATACCTCTTCTCGTGACAAGTTCCTTCTCCACGACCTTGAGGACCTGCTCGACCTTCATAGGGTCCACCGGGCAGTAATCAAGGCTGATTGCGAATATCTGGTTCGGACGGATGTCAAGATTCTGGCCGTCGACGCCCACGTAGTCTGCAAGGCAGTGGTTCTCAGCGCACCAGAACTTGTTCTCGAAATTGTCCTCCACCATGTTCCTGACCTTGGTCCAGCGGTAGATGAAATCCTTGTCAGGAGTACCGTAGCGGGTCTCCATCTCGATGGCGAAGCAGATAGCATTGTACCAGTAGCCGTTGGTCTCGACCTGGTAGCCGGCCCTCTCCGTCACCGGGACGCCGTTGATGTAGGCGTTCATCCAAGAAAGTGCGGTGTTGTGCTTCTGGGACCAGAGCAGACCGTCCGGCTGCATCGAGATCTCCTCCCTGCCTCCTGGCAGATAGCTTTCAAGAACGTTCTTCAGTATTCCTGAATATTTCTTCCAGACCGCCTTCGGGTCGGCCCCGTATTCAATGTACTTCTGAAGGGCGACTGTCACGGTCAGAGGAGCCTCGGCCTGGGTGGTCCTGTGGAAGAACCTGTCCTCCTCGGCGGCGATGAGATTGTCGAGGATCTCCTCGAACTCCTGCGGCTTCCCGGCATGGAGGGTCAGTCCCGGAAGGGCCCTGAGAGTCTCCCTGAGGAGTCCCGTCTTCATCCAAGAAAGCCCGGCGCAGATCATCTTCCTTCCGTTGTGGTTGGTCACGAGAGAGTCTGCGCAGCGGAGAAGCTGGTCCTTGATTCCTGTGATTTCAGGAGCCTTGGCCGCATAGGAGTTGAACTGCCTCTTGATCATCGAAGGCTTCTTCTCTGAAGTCGAAGCGCAGAAGACCACCGACTCGCCGGCCTTCATCCTGAGTTCGAAAGTGCCCGGGACCATCAGATCCTCGGTGCAGTCGAAGCCGCGGCGGTACTCGTCGGCGTAGGTGATGCCCATGTACCAGTCAGGATGTGAAGTGAACACCGCCGAAGACGAGCTGGCCTGCAGGAACAGGTCCGGGAAAGAGGAGTAGAGTCTGAAAGAGACGCCACCGCTGACATCCTTGGCGGAAGGGTCCGCTTCGGAATTCCTGTAGGTGAGGTCATGGATGTTTCTGAAAGCCAGGAACGGCTTCACGAGCAGCGTCACCGGAGAGGGGGCCTGAAGGAGTTCGTACCTGACATAGACCGAATCGGAGTCCGGCGCCAGGATTATGCTCTTGGTAAACACTATGTCACCGACTTTGTAGGTGATCATGGTGACAGGGTCCGCCTGGAAGTCCACAATGTACTTGTGGCCCCTCGGCTCGAAGATGTCACCATAGCAGTGAAGACCGAGATTGAACTGTTTCCCTCCCATGACAAGGCTTTCGTCAAGCGACGAAAGAAGAAGATACCTGTCCCCGCCGAACCTGTCGAGCGTCACTGCGAGCAGTCCATGGTAGCGCCTGGTGTTGCAGGCGATGATGGAAGTGTTGCAGTAGGCTCCCGTCTTGTTGGCAAGGATGATCTGCCTTTTCAATGAATATGAAAGGTTGACCAGTTCCGCCTTGTTAAACTGAAGAAACGACATAAAATATTTTAATTACTGTTCTAACACTTTATAGACGACAACTGACCTGCATGGTAGATACAGAGACAGAATGTCGTCAGTGGATTGATTTCCTTCGTCACTTCTGACAGGTCTGGTGAAGTGGTGGACACTGTCGTCCAGACGCGCCGGTCCGCCGAATTCGACGGCATCGGAGTCGAGAGCGGTGACATACTCTCCTGCAGGCGCTGCAAACGCATAGTCGGCGTATGATGCCCCAGGATGGAAATTCGCCGCAAAAATAGCATTTTTTCTCTTGAATATCAAGACTTTTTTCTCTTCATCAGAGACGAGAAGCTCCGGTCTGTCCTCCAGGCACCCTGTCTCCTTGATGAAAGATATCATCGCAGCATCGAAGGAACAGAGGTCGTGATAATAGAGGAGAGGATTGTCCAGCGACCACTGCCTCCTGGCATATTTGTAAGACCATCCGTTCCCCTCCCTCGGGAAGTCGATCCATTCCGGATGGCCGAACTCGTTGCCCATGAAATTGAGGTAGCCGCCGCCGCACGTGGCCAGGGTCACAAGCCTTATCATTTTGTGCAGGGCAACTCCCCTCTCGACGACCAGGTCATGCGACGCCTTGTCCATCGAGGTGTACATCTTCTCATCCACCAGCCGGAAGATCAGAGTCTTGTCCCCGACAAGCGCCTGGTCGTGACACTCTGCGTAACTGATGGTCTTTTCATCCTCTCTCTTGTTGGTGAGCTCGTACCATATCTCCCCCGGACTCCACTCCTCGTCAGTCTTCTCCTTTATCCACTTGATCCAGTGGTCGGCCACACCCATCGCCATCCTGAAGTCGAACCCGACTCCGCCTTCCTCGAACGGGGCGGCCAGACCTGCCATTCCGCTCACATCCTCTGCAATGGTCAGGGCAGACGGAACCAGTTCATGGACAAGCATGTTCGCAAGAGCAAGGTATGTGACCGCGGACTCATCCACCCCGCTGTCGAAATAGGCGTCGTAGCCGGAGAAAGCCTTCTCCAGGCCGTGGTCCCAGTAGAGCATGGAAGTGACACCGTCGAAGCGGAAACCGTCGAGATGATATTCCTCAAGCCAGTACTTGCAGTTGGAAAGCAGAAACCAGACCGCAGCGTCCTTGCCGTAGTTGAAGCACCGGGAGCCCCATGCGGGATGGCGTCCCTGCGGACCGGAATGAAAATAGAGATCCTCCGTCCCGTCGAACATGCTCAGTCCCTCGGCCTCGTTCTCAACGGAATGCGAATGGACCAGGTCCATGATGACCGATATGCCAAGCCCGTGGGCCTCGTCGACCAGAGCCTTGAACTCTTCAGGAGTGCCGAACCTGGAACTCAGGGCATAGAAATTCGAAACCTGGTAGCCGAACGACCCGTAGTAAGGATGCTCCTGAAGAGCCATTATCTGGATAACATTGTAACCGAGATCAGCGACCCGCGGCAGGACAGTCCGGCGGAACTCATCGAAGGAGGACACCTTCTCCTCCTCTGAGGACATTCCGATGTGACACTCGTAAATCAAAGGATTCGAAACCCTGACAGGGCGGCCGTTCTTCCATGAATATGATTCCTGAGGATCCCACACCTGAGCGCAGAACGCCTTGGTCTCCTCGTCCTGAACGGCCCTGGTGGCATAGGCCGGAAGCCTCTCTGCACCACCTCCGGGCCATTCTATGTAAAGTTTGTAAAGATCGCCGTGGTGGATGAAGAAATCAGGGATCACAATTTCCCAGTTCCCGTCCCCAACAGGAGACAGGGCATAGCCTCCTGTCCTCTTCCATCCGTTGAAATCACCGATGAGATAGATGCGGGTCGCATTCGGAGCCCATTCGCGGAAGACCCAGGAGCCCTCCTCTGTACGATGAAGGCCATAATACAGATGGTTGCCAACAGCATCGCACAACCTGCCGCCCCCGGGGCCGGCGATTCTTTTCCTGGCACCGGATATCCTTTCATGCCTCAAATCGATGGCTTCCTTGAAAGGGAGAAGATATGGATCATTGTCGTACAGCATCTTGCCTTTCCTTGCAGTCCCTATCGGGAGATGGTCCACACAGGACCTTATTTAAATGATTTAAATGATACACAAATATAACATTTTCAACCGAAGAAAAAAAGGCCTGCGAAGAAATATGCCAGAATAGAACAACAACTTGTTTTTGAGAAATTCCTAAATCAACGAAAAAAGAGTACCTTTGTAAATTATGACATTACATCTCCGCCTGCAACGGATATGAGAAACGTATTGAAAAGATTCTGGTTCCCGGCCCTGATTGTCTGCTTCATCGCGATTCAGACCGTCGGGATGTCCCCGCTGCACTACCCGGGAGACCCGGGTTGTGCACTTGTCACTGCATCCCCGTCAGACAGGCCCGACACCATAGAATACAAGAACCAGTTCATCGGAAAAGTGCTGTCCGTCGAGGAGGAGGACACCTCTGTGCTTTCCCTCGTTCAGACAGACACGACGCCACGTCTGACGGCGAGGGACACGATCTTCCCTCCAGATTCGCTCAAGGACACGGATCCGTTCAGATACAAGTACTATGTCGCTCTGCTGGACTCCGCCACACATATTCAAGTAAGGGACTCCCTCAGGCAGGCAGGCGACAGCCTCGACTGGCCGCGGATTGACTCGCTTTACAGCCTGGACTCCGCCATCAGGAAGAAGGCCGCCTGCGACGCCTGGTACGCAGGCCTGTCCAAGGAGGAAAGGAAGAAGTACGAGTTCAACAAGAAGATGGTCGTCATGAAACATATGGCGGACAGCATCCAGAACGTGAAGGACAGCATAAAGAACTACAAGGACAGCATCCGCGAGAATGTACCGAGGATCCTTGAGACCTACGCATTCCCGGATTCGATGCTGTACAAGAGAATCGTGACCTGGACCCCGACCCAGGAGTTCCACGAGATGGACGTCCAGCCTGTCGACACCAGCTACAACTACCATTTCCACGACTATCCGATCTTCAGGAACGACGTCAACGCCACCTGGCTGGGCGTCGCCGGATCCGCAGCCCAGTACTACGATTTCTTCAAGAGGGAGAGCCAGAACGGAGTATCGTTCTACGACCCTTACGAAGCCTGGACATTCTCCCCGAAGAATGTGCCGATGTACAACACCAAGACACCTTACACGGAACTGGCCTACTACGGAACCCTCTTCGCACCGACCCAGAGGTCTTCCGACAACCTCCACATCCTGACCACCCAGAACCTGTTCCCGCAGTTCAATTTCACTCTTGAATATGACAGGTTCGGAGGCGGAGGCATCCTCGAGAACGAGACCACCACCAACAAGACCTTCCTTCTGAGCGCAAACTATCTCGGGAAGAGATATGTCGCTCACGGAGGCTACATCTACAACATGGTCTCCAGGAAAGAGAACGGAGGAATCACGGACAACACCATGGTCAGGGACACGACGCTGGACGCCAGGGAGTTCCCTGTCCTGCTGAACAACGCCTCGACCAGGATAAAGAAGAACACGGTCTTCTTCGACCAGCAGTACAGGATTCCGTTCACATTCCTCAAGAATCTGAAATACCACAAGGAGATCAAGGCTGACAAGCACTACAAGGACAGTATACTCGCCCTCGGAGACACCTCTCTCATCCGCGGGATGATGGAGCTTCTCGCCGAGCATGAGGCCGCTCGTGAAGAAGCCGACACCACCGGAGACAAGGACGTGACCACAGCCTTCATCGGGCACAGTTCCGAATATTCAGTCTTCACTAGGACATATTCAGACATCATCCAGACCAGCGCGCTCAAGGCCAGGGAGTTCTACGGCGGGAACTTCCTCCTCAACCCTGTCGCTTCCAATGACTCTTCAAGAGTGATGAAGCTGGAGAACAGGGCTTTCCTGAGGCTTCAGCCATGGTCCGACGACGCAATAGTCTCCAGAATTGGAGGAGGAATCGGCAACAGGATACTCTCCTACAGCGTCATGGACCCGTCGTTCCTCAGGGGCACATCCAACGAGACCTGGAACTCCACCTACGTCTATGCCGGAGCCGAAGGCCAGCTCAAGGAATATGTCCACTGGAACGCCACAGGAGACTTCGTGCTCCTTGGAGAAGAGGCCGGTGACATGTCGCTGAAGGCGGACGCCAGGCTCAACATATACCCGTTCAGAAAGGCGAGAAAGAGTCCTATAGTGCTCGGAGGGCATTTCGAGACCAGTCTCGACGAGCCGGAGTTCTACAGCCAGCACTACATCTCGAACCACTACAGGTGGGACAACGATTTCGGCAAGGTCTCCACCACCAAGATAAAGGGAAGCATCTCGATTCCAAGGTGGAAGGTCGGGATCGACGTCGGCTACGCCCTTCTCAACGGAAACCTCTACCACGACACAACTGCGATAATCCGCCAGAACGACAAGGCGATGAGCGTGCTCAGTGCATCCCTTAAGAAGAACTTCGTCTTCGGTCCGGTCCATCTGGACAACAGGATCCTCTTCCAGGCATCCTCGAACCAGGACGTCGTTCCGGTCCCGACTCTTGCTGCGAACGCAAGATGGTACCTCCAGCTCAATCCGACCAAGAACGTTCTCCAGATCCAGATCGGAGCGGACACCTGGTGGAACACCAAATACTACTCTCCTGGCTGGAACCCTGCAGTGGGTGCGTTCTACAACCAGAAAGTCGAGAAATACAACAACGGACCTTTCATCGATGCATTCGTGAACATGCAGTGGAAGAGAGCCTGCATATTCGTAAAGATGGAGAACGCCGGAATGGGCTGGCCGATGGAAAGGGCCGACTATTTCAGCGCGCACCACTTCATCCGCACACAGAGAGCCCTCAAGTTCGGAATATGCTGGCCGTTCTACAAGCAGCCTGCCGAGAACAAGGCAGTCCAGGCGGGCGGGAGCATGTCTTCTTCCAAGGCGACTTCAGGGGTCAACGCGCCAAGGAGTCCTCGAAGCAACCAGCCTGTCGTAGGTCACTAGCAAACAGAAAACGGCATGGGTCTGAAGAGAGTCACAAAGAAATTCCTCAAGTATTTCATCCCTGTCCTCCTGGTTTCCCTCATCATTCCGTTCACGGGGAGAGTCAGCAGGCATTCTTCGGCCAACCCGTTCCCTTCCAACGACATCCGCTGCCAGATATTCATCGGGGAGGCAGGAAGGAGTTCAAAGGACTATCTCTCCGGCTACCACTACGAGACCCTGTGCAGCTTCGCATCGGCCATAGGTGACACAGCACGAGTGACCATCTCTGAATCCGGGGACTCTTCAATCAGTCTCATCCTGCGGGACAGCCTCGACATAGCTGTCGTCCCTTCATGCAGTTTCGTTGCAAGAGAAGGACTGTATTCCGCCAACGTTGTCGACACCACCATGCTGTGGGTGATGAAGGACTTACCCGGAATCAAGGCTGAATTCGCCCACTGGCTCATCGGCTTCATCGGCTCGCCTGCCCAGACATCATCCCTGGAAAGGTTCTTCATCGACAATCAGAGCCGCTCCCGGATCAGTCCCTACGATGAAGTGTTCCAGAAACATTCACACATAACAGGATGGGACTGGAGGCTGCTGGCAGCCCTTACCTGGACGGAATCCAAGTTCAGGATCGAGGATGTCTCACACAGAGGAGCCGTCGGGCTGATGCAGATGATGCCGCGCACGGCAAGCCAGTTCGCCGTGGAGGACTACCTTGATCCGGATCAGAGCATCAAAGCCGGATGTGAGGTCCTGAAGGCATTCCGCAATCTGTTCGTGGATGTCGCCGCCAATGATGAGGAACTGATCAAGTTCACCCTCGCCGCCTACAATGCAGGAGGGGGCAGGATCCTGGAGTGCGTCAACTATGCACAGAAGTCAGGCGTGGACCCTTCCTTTTGGGAGAACCTCGACGGGTTCATCAAGGAGATGGGCGACCTGCCTGTCCCTGCCGACTCGCTTGACTCCAGGCCGATGCCATTCAAGGGAGAGGAGACGAGAGCCTATGTCAAGACCGTCCTCAACAAATATGACAGGCTGCGCGGCCTTGAGCCGCGGTACCCGGAAATGGATGACAGTCTTCTCCTTGAAGGGCTCGACAGTCTGGACCTGTTCAGTTTCCCGGAAAGTGCCGACTCGCTACTGAGCCCTGACAGTCTGCGCAGGGTCGACCTTGGAGATGAACACGCAAGGGATGAGGAGAAGCAGCAGGATGACGACAAAGGCGACGATGTCAGCGGCAAGGATCCAAGGTAGATTGATGCTTACGGGCACGAAAGACACGAAATAGTTCTCCGGATTAAGTTTGAGAAGATGGGTCCAGTTCTGCAGAAGGCAGAAGGCCAGCGCAACAGCATTGCCGACCGCCATACCCTTGAGCACCGTTGATGCCGCCACTCTCATGAAGACCTTGGCTATCATCCTGTCAGTCATGCCCAGCGACTTGAGGGTTCCGATGGTGGAGATGTTCCTGAACAGCATGATCAACAGACCGGAGATCATATTGAACCCGGCGACCGCCGTCATCAGGATGAGAATGAACACCACGTTGAAATCCAGCAGGTTGAGCCAGTCGAATATCATCGGATAACGGTCCATGACCGAAGTGGAGAGAAGAGTGTCGTCGTCATCCGACATCTCTTCGAAGACAATGTTCCCAACAGCATTGGCAACACGTGACATCGTGACTGAATTCCTGGACGCAGGGTCCAGAGCTATCTCAAGAGTAGATACTTCATCGGCCTCCCATCCGTTCAGACGCTGGAGATCCTCGATCGAAGCATAGACGATCATCTCGTCAGAGCCGTCCATGATTCCTTCATAAGTGCTTACTATGTTGAAGTTCCTGACTTTCAGATTCTCCCCCACGAAATAGGCCAGCAGCTTGTCTCCAGGTCTGACGTCCAGGAGCCTCGCGAGCCTGTCAGGGACGGACACCCCAAGCTTGACCGTGTCCGCTCCCGCCGCTGCAGCAGGACTGTCAGTGACGCCCTTGAACAGAACACCGTGGATGATGTCACCTTTCTTGAGGATTCCCGCACGG
This sequence comes from Bacteroidales bacterium, assembly GCA_024398315.1. Lineage (GTDB taxonomy): Bacteria > Bacteroidota > Bacteroidia > Bacteroidales > UBA932 > Cryptobacteroides. Next base: position 17,919 of record JAKSJH010000001.1, on the reverse strand, counting down.
TAGACCGCCGGCTCGACAGCCCTCACTTCATGGATGGACTGAATCTTCGGAAGATAGCTCGGTTCGGAACTGACAGGATTCTCCTCGCCGATGTAGTCCATGTCAAGCGGTGTGAGCTGGATGTCTCCCGTGAGGTCGGAGATGCCGTCGCGGATCTCCCTGCGGAATCCGGAGGTCACAGAGACAGCTATGATGATGACGAGGAACGAGACTGCGATGGAGACCACCGCAATCTTGCCCGAGAACTTCAGGCGTCGTGCTATGAACCTGGTTGAATCCATCTTCCTGCAGGAATCACAAAGCGCTCAGACGGGCCTGGGCCGAAGCCTTTTCGGATTCATCCTGAGATGTGCGGATCAGCATCGGAAGATACTTCTTTTCAAGCTTGACGTTTTTCTCGCTGCGGGCGAGAAGGACGCAGTTCTTGATTGCAGTGTAGTCGTCCGGATGCTTCTTCAGTACTTTGTTGTAGTACTTGAGGGCCGTCTTGTTGTCATGCTTGCAGACGAAATGGTAGGAGCCGATGTTCGTCATGAACATCGGATTCTCCGGATAGAAAGCAAGCAGTTTCTCCGAAAGCTCGCGGAATGCCTCGAAACCGCTGTCCGAGCCAATCCTGAAGAACGAGTAGCAGTACTCCTGCATCGTGGAGGCGAAAGTGTCTTCATCCATCTCCACACCCGGATATTCCCACTGAGGGGCATTGTGAGCGTTGTAGTCTATGAGAGACTTGAGGGAGGACAGAGCCATGTCCGGGCTGTCTTTCTCATATTCAATGAGGGCAGCTATCTTGTAGAGCCCAGGTCCAGCCTCTGCGGGTTCAGCTCTATCGCGCTGTCAACGGCCTTGGCGGACTTCCCGAACAGTTCGTCGTCATAGTTGTTCACCTGGAAATAGTTCACCGGATTGTCCAGCGAGTCCTTGAGGGTCAGAACCGGAGGCGCTCCGAGATAACGGTCCGCATCCCTCGGCTCGACAGCAGTCGAACGGCTCTTGGAGAGATAGTAGTAGAACTTTCCAAGAAGCATGTCCACGTCTTCGGGATAGTCAGCAGCCCATTTGTTGAGCACTGTCTCTATGCCCGCCCCGTCAGCGCCCATCTTGGAGGCCAGAAGGTTGTACCTTTCGAGATACTGCTCCCTCGAAGCCTGCTGGGCGGCGAGAGAAAACACTGCCAGGCAAGCGGCAAGGACGGTAACAGCAAGTTTCCTCATATTCATACTTTCTTTCTAAATATTCATTCTTATCCTCCTCCCGTTGGGATGGAGATTGTTGCATCTTGTTCCAAGATTCTTCACGAATCCGAGAGGATGGCCATGGTAGCACACCACCAGGAACCCCTTGGGAGCGTCCGGAAGCACGATCGTGTCACGGTGAAGGTACTTTAGTGCGGTTTCTCTGTCAAGCTCGGCCCTCGGGTAACGCCCGTCCTCCAATGACAAGGATAGTGCCAGATCGGCTGAAGGAACAAGATCCTTCCCCTTCATGGTACCCTGGGCGACACCACAGAGGAGAGGATGCAGACATTCAAGAGCCCGCGCTTCCGCTGCAACAGCCGCACCCACCTCGACGAGCAGGTCACCCTTCTTCCTCACGAATGCCGGAACGTCCTTACCCGCAGTGCGGTGACGGAATCCCACTTCACCTCCGGTCTTGACAACAGCGGAGACATACTGCCCTTCGCCTCTGACAAGCCCCGGAACGAAAAGAGCTCCGTGACGAGTGGTGACAATGCCATCCCACCCTGTCCAGTCGAACGGCAGCACACATCCTCCAAGCTCTTCTGAAATCCATCCGACATTGGAATCGTTCTCCGAATCCTCAAAAGTGCACGTCGAGTAGACGACGGTCCCTCCGGGACGAAGAGCGGGCCAGACATCGGCCATTATCCTTCTCTGGCGGCCGGCACAAAGGCGCACGGCATCCTCGGACCAGTCGGCCAGGGCCACGTCATCCTTGCGGAACATGCCTTCACCGGAGCAAGGCACGTCAGCGACTATGATGTCGAAGAAACCTTCCAGTGAAGCGAACGCCTTGGGGTCGCTGCTCGTGACTATCACGTTCGGGTCCCCCCAGACTGAGACATTGTCAGCCAGCACGGCGGCCCGGTCCTTCATCACTTCGTTGGCGACCAGGACGAAGCCGTCGCCGAACTTCATCCTCAAGGAGGCGGCAAGGTCGGTGGTCTTGCCTCCCGGAGCAGCACAGAGATCCAGGACCCTCACCGGTGTCTCTCCCGTCTCCAACCTTTCCAGAACTGAGCGGAACGCATGTCCGACAGCCATCGCCGAAGAATCCTGCACGTAGTAGCAGCCGCAATGGAAAAGCGGGTCCAGTGTGAATTGAGGTCTTTCAGGAAGGAAGAAGCCGAAGGGGCTCCACGGCACAGGTTCACATCCGTCACCGAAACTGTCCCTCACGAAAGGCCCGGGATCCAGGACCTTGGAAGGATTCAGGCGCACCGACACTGACGGCACGGCCTGGATGGCATCGAAACAGATGTCAACCTTGTCCGGACCGACCGCCCGTTCGAGTATGTCACGGAGCTGGTCCCCCCCTTTTTCAAGCATAATCTCAGTTCTGGGATCCGAACGCCTGCTCCTTCATCTTCCGCAGAGTCTCCTCGTCGACGCCTTCCGGCATGCGGCCTTCAGACATGGCCACAAGAGAGTCCACGACCTTGTCAAGGGCGTCCTTGATCTTTCCGCCGACAAGCATCTTCATCATGAAGTTGAGGTCAGCGCTGAACTCAAGATGGAAATCGGTCTTTCCAGGATCAGATGGAACAGCGTCAAAATGGAGTGACCCGCTGAACTTGAAAGGAGCGCCGTTGTCAATGATCTCTATCTTTGAATATGGTGTCCTCTCCTTCACCATCACGCCGATCTTGAAGCCCTGGACCGTGGCGGTGATCCAGTCATAGTCCGCCTCGACTCCCTGTTTCTTGTCCTCAGGAAGCATCTGAAGGAAGTTGCGCATGTCCACGAATGCCATGTACAGCTCGAAAGGCTGCTTGCTGACGATTCCGTGCTTGCTGGTGTATTCTGTCATATTAAAGGTATTGTTTGCTATTTCATCCACTCGGAAGGGTTCTCCCTCCACTGCTTGAGGACCTGGGTGTCAGACTCCTTGACGTAGCCGCTCGCCGTCGCCTCATCGATCAGAGCGAAATAGTTCGAGACGGTGTCCAGTTTCACGCCCGCCTCCTTGAACTGCTGCGCAGCCACATCGAAGCCATAAGTGAATATGGCGACCATTCCCAGAACCTCGGCTCCTGCCTCGCGAAGGGCCTTGACAGCGGCGAGACTGCTCATTCCGGTGGAGATGAGGTCCTCGATGACGACGACCTTGGCACCCTGAGGGAGCACACCCTCGATCTGTGAGCCAGTGCCATGATCCTTCGGCTTCGGACGTACGTAAACGAAAGGCTTGCCCATCTTGTCGGCGGCAAGTACTCCATGAGCGATGGCTCCGGTAGCGACACCGGCGACCACTTCCGCCTCAGGATAGAGTTCCATGGCCTTTTCTGCGAGCCAGGAGGCCACTTTAGTCCTCAATGAAGGATCGGAAAGGATCCTGCGGTTGTCACAATAGATTGGAGACTTCCATCCCGAAGCCCAGGTGAACGGCTGGTCCGGACGGAGAAGAACGGCCTTGATTCTGAGAAGCTCGCCGGCGAGCATTCTGTCTGTTGATTCCATATTAAATGATGAATTTGTAAATTTGCACTCGATTCCACGAATCATTTTCACATATTCCACAAAGATAGCAAAGTTTTTCTTCCCAGATGCACAAGATTTTCATTGAAGACAGATGTATGGTCATCCGGCGGCCGGACGAAGCCCTCCCGGAGACCGACGGCTTCATCAATGCCGATGCCGGATCCGCGGCATCAGTGGCGGACAGTTTCAAGGAATCAGCCGATGTCCGCGGCATTCTGATCACTACTGAAGACACGGAAGAGACCTACAGGACCGTATGTTCCCGTTTCAAGGAGGTGAATGCGGCGGGAGGCCTTGTCTCCGACGGAGTCGGCAAGGTGCTCATGATAAGAAGAAACGGCCTCTGGGACCTTCCGAAAGGGCATCAGGAGAAAGGAGAGGACATCCGGACGACCGCCCTGAGGGAAGTTGAGGAAGAGACAGGACTGACCGGAATCACCGCATCCAGCCTCATCTGCATCACCGACCACTGCTATGTCAGAAACGGAACATGGCACCTGAAGCACACCTGGTGGTATTCCATGGAAGCCGGCCCGGGCGGCAGGACCGTTCCTCAGACTGAGGAAGGGATCTCTGAAGCATCCTGGATCGACCTGCGGGAGATTCCGTCCTGCCTCGAGAACAGCTACCCTTCCATCGCCGAAGTGTTCTGCAGCGCATTCCAGTAAAGTTCAGGAGCTGTTACAGCTTCTCATGATTCCGGTGAAACTTTTTGCGGACAAGTTCCGTATAATAAAGGATTGACGATTACACCGAATATGAAACTTTCACAATTCCAATTCCTTCTTCCTAAAGAAAAGCTTGCTCAGGAACCTACCAGATGGCGCGACGAATGCCGCCTGATGGTCATCCATAAAGACACCGGAGAGATCGAGCACAGAATATTCAAGGACATCATCGACTATTTCGGGAAAGGCGACACTTTCGTGTTCAACGACACGAAAGTCTTCCCGGCCCGCCTTTACGGAAAGAAAGAGAAGACCGGAGCTGACATCATGGTCTTCCTTCTCCGCGAGCTCAACAGGGAGCAGCACCTCTGGGACGTCATCGTCGACCCGGCCAGAAAGATCAGGATCGGCAACAAGCTCTACTTCGGAGAGGACCAGAGCCTCGTGGCGGAAGTCATCGACAACACCACATCCAGAGGCAGGACACTGAGGTTCCTCTATGACGGGTCCTACGAAGATTTCAAGGAGCAGCTGTTCGGCCTGGGCGAGATCCCGGTCCCGAAATGGGTGAAGGACCATGTCAACGAAGATGACATCGAGAACTACCAGACCATATTCGCAGCCCACGAAGGAGCCGTAGCGGCCCCTTCCGCCGGACTCCATTTCTCCAGAGAGCTCTTCAACAGAATGATCCTCAAGGACATCGAGAAAGCGTTCATCCCCGAGCACATGGGCATCGGCCAGTTCCGCAGAGTCGATGTAGAGGACCTTTCAAAGCACAGGATGGATTCCGAGAGGCTCATCATCTCCGAAGAGGCCTGCCAGGTCATCAACAAGGCCAAGAGAAGCGGCCACAAAGTCGTCGCAATCGGCACCACCGTGGTCAGAGGACTCGAGACCTACATCACCACCAACCATGAGGTGAATCCTTACGACGGATGGACCAACAAGTTCATCTTCCCTCCATACGAGTTCTCCATTCCGGATGCCATAGTCTCAGGATTCCACCTTCCGGAGTCAACCATGATGATGGCCGTCGCCGCCTTCGGAGGCTTCGACAACATCATGAAGGGCTACAAGCTCGCTCTTGAGGAAGGTTACCGCTTCGGTCCTTACGGAGATGCGATGCTGGTCCTTTAAGAACCATTTCAAAACAGCTTTTAAGAAACAGAAACATATTCGAAGAATACCCCCTGAAGAACGGTCCGGACCCCCTCCGGACCTTCTTTTTTTTGCATATTCGGAGAAAAAAAATGGAAGAATCGACAAGTTTCGAAGAGAGGGTCGCGATGTGTGCGATGAACAGGGCGTTCGGATTCGAGCCGCGGCTCGGTTTCGCCATGCTGGAAAGGTTCGGAGGGGCTGTGGAGATGTTTTCTGCGACCGAAGACGAATTGAATGAGGCGCTGGGACAGTATTGCAGGGCCAGGTATGCCCCAGGCCTGTCCCCTTCGGCTTTCGAATCGGCTGCGATGGAGCTGGAAGGACTGGAAGCGGAAGGAATCAGATTCGTCTGTTTCGGTGAGACAGGATATCCCGGGCTGCTCACCGAATGCGAAGACCCGCCGCTGGGACTTTACTACAAAGGTGTCTCGCCGCCCGAGGACGTGTTCGGAGGGATTCCGGCAGTGTCAGTCGTAGGGACGAGAGACATCTCCTTCTACGGCAAGGACTGGTGCAGGAGGATCGTAGGAGCGATGTCAAAGGCCCCGGTCCGTCCTCTGGTGGTCAGCGGACTCGCCATCGGAGTCGACGGGACGGCCCACATGGCTGCGCTGGACGAAGGACTCCCGACAGTGGCGGTCATGGCCACCGGAATAGACAGAATCTACCCGGCGGTCCACAAGGAACTGGGAGAAAGGATAGCATCAACCCCTGGGTGTGCGCTGGTCACGGACTATCCTCCCGGGACTGAAGCCGTCAGGGTCAACTTCCTCCGGAGGAACAGGATCATCGCCGGCATAGGCAGGGCCACCATACTCGTTGAATCAAAGATAAAAGGAGGCGGGATGATGACAGCCAGGCTGGCCTCTTCTTACGGCAGGGACCTCTACGCCCTCCCCGGCAGAGTCGACGACCCCTGTTCCCAGGGGTGCAACCTCCTGATAAAGGAGACTCTCGCCGAAAGCATAGGCGACCCTGCCGAGCTTGTCGGGAGAATGGGGCTCGGAAAGGTCGGGAAGCAGGACAGGATGTCGATGGAAAGCTGCGTCGAGTCTTTCTATAAAGGGAAGGAGTCCCCGGAGACCGTGTCCGAGATATCCAGGATGGCGAGGCTGGTTCATAAAAAAAGAGGGATATCCCTGGACGAACTGTCTTTTGAACTGAAATGGTCATTCAGCAAGACCAGCCGCTACGCCGCCCTGCTCGAATGTGACGGATTCATCGAGATGGACCTGCTTCAGCACTGCAGCGCAGCGCCGGGTCTGTTCTGACATTGTTCTGATGCCGCCAGGGACACTTTCGTCATTTTTGAAGCTGTTTTTGCTCAAAACAGACTCTTATCCGGATTCCGGAGCGGCCGGAAGGACAACTATTCAAAACAGATTCGTACATTTGCAGAGATGTACATCGACACACATTGCCATTTTTCAGACGAAGCCTTCCTCGGAGATGAAGAAGGATGCATCAGGCGCGCGCTCGACGCAGGAGTCAGGCTGATGTTCCAGCCTGACATCGACTCTTCCGAAAGAGATGCGATGTTCACCCTCGTCGCCGGGCATCCAGATGTCCTCAAGCCTATGATCGGACTCTATCCCGGGTCTGTCGGGCAAGGATGGAAGGAAGAGATATCAAAGATGGTCTCCTTCCTCAAGGAATGGAGAAGGAGGGTCAGCGCCGAGGGGCTTCCGGACGTGGTCGCCGTCGGAGAAATCGGCCTGGACTACCACGAAGGCAAGGAATTCTGCCAGGAGCAGAAAGACGCTCTGGAGTGGCAGCTGGACTTTGCACAGGAGCAAGGTCTTCCTGTCAACATCCACCTGCGGGACGCCATGGGAGATTTTCTGGAGATCGTTTCAAGGCACAAGGGGCTGAGAGGGAACATGCACGCCTACAGCGGAAGCCTGGAAAGCTTCAATGAACTTTCCAGGCTCGGAGACTGGTACATAGGAGTGGGTGGCGTCGTCACCTTCAAGAAAGCGAGCCTCGCCGATGTGGTCGCCCAGGTGCCCCTGGACAGGATACTGCTTGAGACGGACTCCCCTTACCTGACCCCGGTTCCGTTCAGAGGCAGGAGAAACGAAAGTTCTTACATTCCACACATTGCGGAGAAGATAGCCGGGATTAAAGGAATATCCGTAGAAGAAGTCGCTGAAACAACCACCGCCAACACCGCCAGGCTGTTCGGCCTGAATCTATCATATTGATAAAATGGACAGGAAAAGATCATCCATACTGCTTATCTACACAGGAGGGACCATCGGAATGAGACAGGATCCGGCGGACCAGACCCTGAAGCCGTTCGACTTCAAGGCCATACTTGAAGAAGTGCCCGAACTCAAGAAGTTCGCCATCAGGATCGACTCCTACACTTTCGCCCCCCTGATAGACTCCTCCGACATGGACCCGGAGATGTGGAGAAGGATAGCCCTGCTGATCAGGGACAGCTACGAGTCCTATGACGGATTCGTCATACTGCACGGCACCGACACCATGGCCTACACCGCCTCAGCCCTGAGCTTCATGCTTGAGGACCTTGCGAAGCCCGTGGTCCTGACCGGCAGCCAGCTGCCGATCGGTGCACCCAGGACAGACGGGAAGGAGAATCTCATCTCCGCAGTGGAGATCGCTTCAACGAAAGACGACGAAGGCCACGCAAGAGTGCCGGAAGTGTCGATCTACTTCAATTCGATGCTCCTTAGAGGCAACAGGAGCACAAAGGTCAGCTCGGAGAATTTCGCCGCATTCAAGTCTCCAAACTGCCTGCCTCTGGCCACGGCAGGGATCAGCATACGCTACAATGACGACCTCATCATCAGACCTTCGTCCTGGGACGCGCCCCTCAAGGTCCACGAGAACCTGCTGACAGACGTGTCCATCCTGAAGGTCCATCCGGGGATCACGCCGCCTGTCATGAGACACATCATCTGCGGACAGGAGATCAAGGCGGTCATACTCGAGACCTACGGATCCGGCAACGCCCCGTCAGCCGACTGGTTCACCGGCATAGTCGAGGAGGCGGCCTCCATGGGCAAGGTCCTGCTCAACGTAACCCAGTGTCCTTCAGGCAATGTGAATATGAAGATATACTCAACAGGAAAGAAACTGGAGGATGCGGGAGTGGTCTCCGGAAAGGACATAACAACGGAAGGTGCCCTTGGGAAGCTTTTCCATCTCCTGGGGGAGAACGAGGACCTGGAGAAGGTGAAAAGACTGCTTGGAGAAAATTTGAGAGGAGAAATTTCCTCGTAATTCATTGTTGAATAAAAATAATTTAGTAAATTGCATCGAATTTCCGGGGCGTAGTGCGCATCCGGCAAGATTGAAAATTATAACTATTTAATACATTATTAATTAAAACACTCAAAAACGGTTATGAAAAAGTTTTTCATGTTTTTGGCAGTAGCAGGTGTCCTCACTTTTACTGCAAACATTGCATCAGCTCAGGACGAAGCCGCTGCAGGCCAGGCCGCTGCAGAGCAGGTTCAGGAAGCCGCACAGGCTGCCCAGCCAATGACTGCAGAGGATCTTCTCAAGGGTAACGGTGAGGAGGTTCCTTTCCATCAGCAGGTCAAGTCGTATTTCATCCAGGGTGGTCCTGCCTTCATGTCAGCAATCATCCTCTGCTTGATTCTCGGTCTTGCCCTCGCAATCGAGAGAATCCTTTATCTCGCTTTTGCAAAGACTAACAACAAGAAGCTTATCGCCAAGATCGAGGAAGCTCTTGCAAACGGTGGTGTCGAGAGCGCTCTTGACGTCTGCCGCAACACTAAGGGCCCTGTCGCCAGCATCTTCTATGACGGTCTCCTCCACTATGATGAGGGACTTGACGTAGTCGAGAAGAGAATCGCCTCTGCCGGTGGCGTCCAGATGAGCCTCATGGAGAACAACCTCTCATGGATCTCCCTCTTCATCTCCCTCGCTCCTTCTCTCGGATTCTTGGGAACAGTGCTCGGTATGGTCCAGGCATTCGATGCTATCGAGGCTGCAGGTGACATCTCCCCTAACATTGTCGCAGGTGGTATGAAGGTCGCCCTTATCACAACCGTCGGTGGTCTTATCGTCGCTATGATTCTCCAGGTGTTCTACAACTATATTCTTTCAAGGATCGACGCCCTTTCAATCGACATGGAGAATGCTTCCATCGACCTCGTCGACGCACTCGCAAAGTACGATAAGAAATAATTTGTAAGACATTCTAGAATCATCAGATAATGAACAAGATAGCAAAAATAGTCGGATGGGTTCTCGGACTTCTCGGTATTGGCTTCGGCGCTTGGTGCCTCGCCTCCGGTGATGCCCAGAACACTGCTTCGGTCGATGTGCTTCTCAAGTATGCGTACGTGCTGATGATTGCAGCCGTTGTCGTTCTCTTGGGACTCACAATCGTAAAAGCAGCCGTCAACGACCCTAAGGGCCTCATCAAGGCAATTATTTTCATTGTCATTGCAGCCGCCCTCGTCGGTGTCGTCTATGCAGTTTCTGCAGGTTCCCCAGCTCTCAATGTCAAGGAGCAGCCATCAGCATTCATGCTCAAGATGACTGACACCATGATGTTGCTCACCGCGATCCTCGGAGTCGGCGCAGTATGCGCAATCATCTACGGAGTGATCAACAACGCCATCAAATCCAAATAATCCAAGAACATGGCTAAAAGACAAACACCGGGTCTCAACACTCAATCAACATCAGATATCGCATTCCTTCTCCTCTGCTACTTCCTGATGACTTCCACCATGGATCAGCAGTCAGGTCTGCAGCGCCGCCTCCCTCCTATGCCGGAGGACCAGAAGCAGGCTGAGGACCAGAAGGTCAACAAGCGTAACATCATTATTGTAAGAATCAATTCTGGTGACAGGTTGTTTGCCGGAGACGAGCCGTTGGATGTCAGCCAGCTCAAGGACAAGATCAAGGAATTCATCACCAACCCTACCAACGACCCTAACCTTCCAGAAAGGGAGGTCAAGACCATCGAAGGCTTCGGTGATTATCCTGTGAGCAAAGGAGTCATTTCGCTTCAGAATGACCGTGGAACAAGCTACAAGGCTTACATCGATGTCCAGAACGAACTCGTGAAGGCCATCAATGAAGTCCGTGACGATTTCTCAAAGGCACAGTACGGAAGACTTTACGTCGCCCTTACCGAAGACCAGCAGAAGATTGTCAGGGAAGCAGTTCCTCAGAACATTTCCGAGGCGGAGCCTAAGGATGTAACCAAAAAGTAAATCAGGAGGATAGAATTATGCCAGTATTCAAAAGAAGCAATAAGAAAGACATGCCTGAGATCGGATCAAGTTCCGATATCGTGTTCATGTTCCTGTTCTTCTTCATGGTGTGCTCCCAGCTTCGTTCCACCGAAGTTAAGGTCAAAGTCAAGCTTCCTGAAGCATCTGAAATAGTCAAGCTCGAGAGAAAGGACCTTGCGTCCTACATCTACATCGGATCACCTACCGCCCAGTATCAGGCACAGTACGGTACCGAATCCAGAATCCAGCTCAACGACTCTTTCAAGACCACAACGGACATCCGTGACTTCATCGCTGCAGAGCGTGAATCTTTGAGCGAAGCGGACCGCCAATTGATGCAAGTTTCAATCAAGGCAGACGAAGATGCAAGAATGGGTATCATCACTGACGTAAAGCAGGAGCTGAGACGCTGTTCAGCGTTGAAGATCATGTACGCTGCTAGAAAGACAGAGAAGAAATAACCATTCCAAACAATACTAGAAAAAAGGGTTACCGGAAACGGTGACCCTTTTTTCTTTGAGTTGGCTGAAAAATTGGTTATATTTGGAAGTTAAAATATATACTTGAAATGAGCACACTTACTAGAAGAAAAGTGAAAGAGCTTCTGAACTCGGAGCCGGGTCAGGAAGTCCTTGCCAAAGGTTGGGTCAGAACGAAGAGAGGCAACAAACAGATCAAGTTCATCGCCTTGAATGACGGATCTTGCGTCAACAACATACAGGTAGTGGCCGATGCTGAGGCCTTCGACGAGAATCTTCTTGCAAGGATCACCACCGGAGCAAGCATCTGCGTCGAGGGAGACCTCGTCGAGTCTGTGGGCAGCGGACAGGCTGTTGAGATCCATGCGAAAAAGATAGAGGTCTACGGAGACTGCGATCCGATGAAATATCCGATCCAGAAGAAGGGAGCGACACTTGAGTATTTCCGCACTGTGGCTCATCTCCGTCCGAGGACCAACACTTTCGGTGCTGTCCTCAGAATTCGTCACGCGATGGCTTTTGCAATCCATAAGTTCTTCAACGACAGAGGTTTCGTCTATCTCAACACTCCTCTCATAACAGAATCCGACTGCGAAGGTGCAGGACAGATGTTCCAGGTTACGACCCTCGACCTCGAGAAGCCGCTTCCAAGGAACAAGAAGGGGGGCGTCGACTACAGCGGAGACTTCTTCGGCAAGCAGACCAGCCTCACCGTAAGCGGCCAGCTTGAAGGCGAGCTCGGAGCCACGGCTCTTGGTGAGATCTACACATTCGGTCCTACATTCCGTGCCGAAAACTCCAACACTCCGAGACATCTCGCAGAATTCTGGATGGTTGAGCCGGAGATGGCATTCTATGACATCAACGACAACATGAATCTCGCTGAGGAATTCATCAAGACGCTCGTCAGATACGCTCTGGACAACTGTGCGGAAGACCTTCAGTTCCTCAACGACAAGTACGACAACGAACTGATCGAGAGACTGAAAGGTGTCACAGACACAGAATTCGTCAGACTTGAATACACAGAAGGAATCAAGATTCTTGAAGAAGCCGTCAAGAACGGAACTCAGTTCGAGTACCCTGTCTACTGGGGTGTCGACCTCCAGAGCGAGCATGAGAGGTACCTGGTCGAGAAGCACTTCCAGAAACCAGTCATCCTCACCGGCTACCCTAAGGAGATCAAGGCCTTCTACATGAAGCAGGACGAAAACGGCAAGACAGTGCGCGCAATGGATGTTCTCTTCCCTAAGATCGGAGAGATCATCGGCGGTTCTGAAAGGGAGTGGTCACTCGAGAAGCTTGAGAACAGGATCAATGAACTTGGAATGAGCAGGAAGAACCTCGAATGGTACATCGACACAAGAAGGTTCGGTTCTGTTCCTCACAGCGGATTCGGCCTTGGTTTCGAAAGGCTCCTCCTGTTCGTGACCGGTATGTCGAACATCAGGGACGTCATTCCTTTCCCAAGGACACCGAAGAACGCGGAATTCTAGAGACGCACGCTTTATCCGGGAGAATATTCAGGAATTCAGTAATTCAGCAAAATGGACAGCGAAGACAGAGCAGGGCTTTACATTACGGTGATCTTCCACCTTCTGGTGATCATCGTGCTGCTGATCTGTCAGATCAGCGCCGCCTTGAAGAGAGAGAACTCCTTCGTGCTGGATTTCAGCAAGGTGGAGGAGGTCCAGAAGCAGAAGGAGGTCGAGACGATGAAGGAGGAGGTCAGCCGCAAGCTGGACGAGATGATCCAGGCCTCGGCCGGCGCCCCGATAAGGAACATCGCCGTCGACAGGAGCTCTACACTCAAGGACGACAGGAACACCAACGCCGAACAGCTCTACAAGGACGCAGAGAAACTGGCCAACGAACTGAAGAACGGATTCAAGATTGACGAACCGGACGAAGACTACGCCCCGGTCAACAAACCGGAACCGAAAGCCGAAGAATCTTCGAAACAGAGTTACAGCGGTCCGTCCGTAGCATCATACGAACTGGAAGGAAGGAAGGCCAGCAGACTTTCCATTCCTGCATACAGATGCCTGGGAGCAGGTTATGTGACCGTCATCATCACGGTTGACCCTTCCGGGAACGTCATCAACGCAAAGGTACAGGACGACGTTTCGTCCGGCGACCAGTGCCTCAGGAACTTCGCTGTCAGAGCGGCGAGGCTTTCAAAGTTCTCGGCCTCCCCTACCGCTCCTGCAAGACAGATGGGCAACATTGTCTACATGTTCATAGCACAGTGACATCAGGATGAACAGAAAAACTCTCATAACGCTCCTCTTCTGCGCGATCGTCCTGACCGCAGGGATTGTCCTTGCAGTCTCGAAGCTGTATTCAGGCAATGGGACAGCAGTGAACGAAACGGAGAGCGGCCATTTCCTTGAGAGGCACCCTCTTGTCAAAGCGATTCCTTCAGACGCAGCCATGGTGCTGTGTTTCAAGGATTTCAAGGACGCTGCGGCTTTCATGGGAGACAGTGTCTCCATATTCCGCAGGCTGGCATCGGACAAGTTCCGCTTCATCAGCGAGGCTTCATTCCCAAGCCTGAGGAAATGCTCAGCGACGATGTCGGTACACTACAGCAAGGACCTTCCGCCTCTCCTCGTGATCGGCTGTCCCGAGGGGGCGGTGACGGGGCCCAAGGACACCCTGAGCGCCGCTGACACTTCCGCGGATATGAGAAGGCTGCTTTCGATGGCGGCGGAAAGAGGTCTTTCCACTAGGATTGACATGAATACTATCATGATCTCGACATCCGGGACCCTGATCAATTCCTCCGCAAGACACCTCGCTGAAGGGCACTCGATTCTTGAAGCCACCGGGTTCTCACAGGTCGCCGCCCAGGTAAGGAACGAGGATGCCATATTCGTGAACAACGCCTACATCCCGAATCTCATGGAGGCCTTCGCGGGGAAGAAGCACTTCAAGCATTCCGCATTCATCAAGGACGCGGCCTCCTGGACTGTACTGGGACTTGAGCAGCATTCCGCCAAAGGCGTCATCCTCCGCGGGAACATCCTTTACGAAGAAGATCCTTCCAACTACATCAACATACTCGACATCACTTCCGGAGAATCCAAGGTTGCGGAAACAGTCCCTTCACACACCGCCTACCTTGCTGCGCTCCCTGTGAAGGACATCAAGGAATATCTCAAATCCTGGAGGTCCTACCTTGACGCAAAGGTCAGGCTTGACGAGTACCAGGCCGAGATGAACAGCCAGTCCGGTATGAGAGGAATGACAGCGGAAGCATGGGCGAAATCAATTGATTTAAAGGAGGTTGCTATAGCAGGTCTGACCATTTCGGATGGTCGCGAGCAGTTCCTTCTCATAAGAAGCGGAAGCAGGAAAGGCACCGCGGACAGCACTTGGAACCAGCCCGGATTCGCAAAGTCCCTCTTCGGCGGCATATTCACGGCCACTGATGAGAAAGCCTGCCTGAGAAGAGGAGACTGGACGATTGTCGGAAGTCTCAAAGGGGTTGCTGAATATTCAGAAAAACTCAACGCCGAAGGCAGTCTCAAGGAATGCCTGGCTGACAACGGACTCACGGAAAGGCTGCCAGGCAAGGAATGCGGCTTCTGGATGTACCACTCTCTCACAGAGGATCCTTCGCTTATGGACAGCAACTTCTCCCCTATGATGAAAGAAGGGTTCAAGGATGTCATAACCGGCGCGCCGTTCGTTCCGGTCACCATGTCCATGGTGCGCAGGAATGGAAGGATGGCCGTGGACCTCACCCTTGACAGAACATCCATCACCAAGAGCAAAGTCCCTCCTCAGACTGTCGACAGAGACACTTCTGTAACAGTTCCTGAAGGGCCTTTCAAGGTGACCAACAGTGCAACCGGAAAGGCCAACACCCTCTACCAGAACTCCCATCTTTCAATATGCCTGCAGGACGAAAACGGCAAGGACCTGTGGGGAATTCCGTTCAAGAAGAAGTTCTGCGGATTCGTCCAGGACGTCGACTACTACAACAACGGCAAGATCCAGTTTGCTTTTGCAGCCGGAAGCGAGCTCTACCTGATCGACCGGCTCGGAAGATTCGTGGGCGGTTTCCCTGTGGACCTTGGAAAGGAGATTGCACTCGGCCCGATGGTCTATGACTTCACCGGTGCCAAGGGCTACACTGCGATGCTGGTCTACAAGGACAACACGGCAGGATTCATCGACCTTCACGGAAACAAGGTTGAAGGCTGGTGCGGAATCGCCCCTGACGAGACGATCAAGTCCATTCCGGAGCTTTTCCTGAACGGGAAGGATAAGTACTGGATAATAAGGACTTCCAGACAGGCCATGCTCTATCCTTTCCTCGGCGGCGAGCCGGTGCTGAAAGGGGAAGGCAGCAAGACCATAATGCCCGACAGTCCGTTCGAGACGGATGACAAAGGCGGCGTCAAGGCAAGATGCTACGACGGCAAAGACCGCAGTTTCAAATTTGAAAAGCAGTAAAACAACGATAGAATCGGAGATATGAGCGAATTTCAGTTTCAGTCAGTCAACAAAAGGCTTGAGGAAAGTTTCAAGAAGAACTGGGACAGACCGGCCTTGTCGAACTACCAGGGAATAACTCTTTCCTACAGAGATGTGGCGAGGCGCATCGAAAAGCTCCAGATTGCCTTCGAGAAATGTTTCCTCCACAAGGAGGACAAAGTGGCCATCTGCGCCAAGAACCAGGTAAACTGGGGTGTCAGCTTCCTGGCGGCCCTGACCTACGGCGCTGTTCCGGTCCCCATACTGCATGAATTCAAGCCAGGCAACATCCACTACCTGATAAACCACTCCGAGGCCAAGGTACTGTTCGTGGACGATGTCATCTGGGAGGGGCTCAACCCTGACGAGATGCCGGGGCTCTATGCCGTGGTCCAGATCAACACGTTCAAGCTCCTCTACACACGCAACGACAGGATCACCCAGACAAGGGAGCACATGAATGAATATTTCGGGAAGCGCCATCCCAACTCGTTCGAAGCCCAGGACCTCAACTTCTACAAGGATTCGCCGAACGAGCTGGCCATCATCAACTACACCTCCGGCACATCCGGTTTCTCAAAAGGTGTGATGATTCCGTACAGGGCCCTCTGCAACAACATCCTGTTCGCCGACAAGGTACTGCCAGAACTGAACAACCGCTCCAACGTCGTCTCGATGCTTCCTACCGCCCACATGTACGGCATGATGTTCGAGTTCCTCTACGAGATGATGATCGGCGCCCACGTGCATTTCCTGACAAGGGTTCCGAGTCCGAAGATCATCCTCCAGGCCTTTGAGGAGGTGAAGCCTCATGTGATCATAGCCGTACCTCTGATCATCGAGAAAGTCTACAAGTCGAAGCTTCAGAAAATCGTCGAGAAAGGTCCGGTCAAGACCCTGCTCAAGGTTCCGGTCATCGACAGGATGATCCAGAAGAAGATCTGCAACGAGCTCGTGACAGCCTTCGGAGGGAATTTCATAGAAGTGATCATGGGCGGCGCCGCCTTCAACAAGGACATCGAGAAGTTCTTCTGGGACATCGACTTCCCTTACACGGTAGGTTACGGAATGACAGAATGCGCTCCGATGATCGCCTACAGTCATTTCAACGAGAAGAAACCTTTCTCCTGCGGCAGAAGCGTGCTGAACATGGAACTCAGGATTGATTCCGAGGATCCTCGCACCATCGAAGGAGAGATTCAGGTCAAAGGCCCTAACACGGCTCTAGGCTACTACAAGAATCCGCAGGCCACTGCTGACCTCTTCACTGAAGACGGATGGCTCAGGACCGGCGACATGGGCATCATCGACGATGAAGGCTATCTCTACATCAAAGGAAGGTCCAAGTGCATGATTCTCGGGCCGAGCGGCCAGAACATCTATCCGGAAGAGCTTGAGGCCTCAATCAACGCTGTGCCTTATGTCGTAGACTCACTGGTCATCGAAGACAACGGAGGCCTGACCGCGCTGATTTACCCGGACTACCATCAGGGAGAGCTCGCCGGCATGGACAGGGCGCAGTTCGAACAGCTTATCAGAGACCTGCTTCCTTCCCTCAACAAGGAATTCCCTAACTACGCTCAGATAAAGAAGATTGAATTCATGCCAGAGGACTTCGAACGCACTCCGAAGCGGAGCATCAAGAGATACCTCTATCAAAGGAACAAGTAATAATGGAGAAATTCGACCAGAAATATCTGGAAATGGCCCAGGTATGGGCCGGCAACTCATACTGCAAGAGACGTCAGGTGGGAGCCCTTCTGGTGAAGGACAGGATGATCATCTCAGACGGCTACAACGGCACCCCTTCCGGTTTCGAGAACATCTGCGAAGATGAAAGCGGAGCCACCAGGCCCTATGTCCTCCACGCAGAGGCCAACGCCATCACTAAAGTTGCCAGGTCCGGCAACAGCAGCCTCGGCGGCACTCTCTACGTCACCGCCTCCCCATGCATGGAATGCGCCAAGCTGATCATCCAGGCTGGAATAAAGAGAGTGGTCTACAAGGATGAATACAGGCTGACGGACGGAATCGACCTGCTTCGCAAGGCAGGAATAGACGTTGAAAAGATAGACTGACACGATGAAGAAGCACTATCCTCTACTCACATCACTCCTTGGGATCATCATAGGTGTTCTCGCCACCCTGCTTGTCTGCA